>JAKOMY010000010.1 GCA_022702225.1 Microbacteriaceae bacterium
GAATCCAGCTTCTCGGCGTCTCCGCCCGCCCCGGCCCCCGCGCGTAGGCTGATCGGGTGACCGTCTCCGAGCTCTTCGATCCCGCGGAATGGACCCTGGCGCCCGGCGCCGCGGACTACACCGACATCACCGCCCACGTGACGCACGATGGGCGCGTCGCGCGCATCGCATTCGACCGGCCCGAGGTGCGCAACGCCTTCCGGCCGCACACCGTCGACGAGCTGTACCGCGCCCTCGACATCGCTCGCCAGGACCACCGCATCGGCGTCGTCCTGCTCACCGGCAACGGTCCGAGCCCGAAGGACGGCGGGTGGGCGTTCTGCTCCGGCGGCGACCAGCGCATCCGCGGCCGCGACGGCTACAAGTACTCGACCGACGAGACCACCGTGCACGATCCCGGTCGCGCCGGACGCCTGCACATCCTCGAGGTGCAGCGCCTCATCCGTTTCATGCCGAAGGTCGTCATCGCCGTGGTTCCGGGCTGGGCCGCCGGAGGCGGGCACTCGCTCAACGTCGTCTGCGACCTCTCGATCGCGAGCGCCGAGCACGCCCGTTTCAAGCAGACGGATGCCGATGTCGGCTCGTTCGACGCGGGCTACGGCTCCGCGTACTTCGCGCGCCAGATCGGGCAGAAGTTCGCTCGGGAGATCTTCTTCCTCGCCGAGGAGTACTCGGCCGAGCGCGCCTACGAGATGGGCGCGGTCAACCGCGTCGTGCCCCACGCGGATCTCGAGCGCGAAGCCCTGTCGATGGCGCGGACCATCCTGACGAAGTCGCCCACCGCGATCCGCATGCTCAAGTACGCGTTCAACGCCGTCGACGACGGCCTGGTCGGCCAGCAGCTCTTCGCGGGCGAGGCCACGCGTCTCGCCTACGGCACCGACGAAGCTGCCGAGGGCCGCGACTCCTTCCTCGAGAAGCGAGACCCCGACTGGTCCGACGTCCCGTGGCACTACTGATCGCCGGGACCCGCGCGTGAGGCTCGACCCGCCGGCATCCGACGACCCGCGCGACGTGCTGCGGGCGTTGCGCGCGGCCGTCCTCGGCGCCGGGCCGGCCGTCGCCCTCGGCGGCGCGGTCCTGCCCCGCGAGGTCCCGCCGGGTACCGCCGCGGTCGTGACGACCTCGGGCTCGACGGGCGTGCCGAAGTCGGTCGTGATCGGCCGCAACGCCCTCATCGCCAGCGCGTACGCCACGGCTGCCCGCATCGGGGAGGGCGCGTGGCTGCTCGCGGTCCCGGCGAGCTACGTCGCGGGCGTCCAGGTGATCGTGCGGGCGCTCCTCGCCGATCGCGAGCCCGCGGTCGTCGCCGGCCCTTTCCGCCCGGAGCCCTTCGCCGCCGCAGCCCTCGGCATGGCCTCGCACCTCGACGGAGCCCGCGTGCCCAGCTATACCTCGCTCGTTCCGGCGCAATTGCAAAGACTCCTGGATGCCGCCGAGCACGACGCCACCGTCGCCCAGGCGCTGCGTTCGTTCGAGGCGATCCTCATCGGGGGGCAGGCACTCGCCCCCTCGGTACGCGAGCGTGCCGAGGCCGTGGGGGCGCGCATCGTGCGCACCTACGGCTCGAGCGAGACCAGCGGTGGGTGCGTCTACGACGGGGTGCCCCTCGACGGCGTCGATGTGGCGATCGTCGACGGAGAGGTACGCCTTTCGGGACCGACTCTCGCCGAGGGGTACCTCGGCGATCCCGAGCGCACGGCATCCGTGTTCCCCCGCGTCGACGGCACCCGCTGGTACCGCACGGGCGACGGGGGCGAGATCGTGCACGGCGTCCTGCAGGTGACCGGTCGTCTCGACAACGTCATCGTCTCGGGGGGCGTCAACGTCTCGCTGGACCGGGTCGAAGCCGCCGTGCGCGGCATCGCGGGACTGGAATCCGCCGTCGTCGTGCCGATCCCGGATGCGACATGGGGACAGGGGTCCGCCGTGGTGGTGCCCGGGATCGCGGCGGCTCGCGAACACGACCTGCTCGCCACGATCCGCGAGGTCGTCGGCGTGGCCGTCGGAGCGCCCGCGCGGCCGGCCCGCGTCGTCGCGGTCGACGAGCTCCCGACGCTGCGCTCCGGTAAGCCCGACCGCGCGACTCTGCGGCGCTTCGTCGGCGAAGGCGCGCCGAACCCGCGGGATTAGACTGACCCCTCGTGGCAGCACAGTCTCGCAAGCGTCCGAACACCGCCAAGAAGCGTCGTCCCGGCGGCAACCCGCAAAAGGCGAAGACGGGTGCTCCGCAGGCCGTCGCCCCGGCGACCGCGCGCGACTGGATCGCCGCGGCGCGCCTGCGCACGCTGCCCCTCGCCATCACCCCGGTGCTGATCGGTACCGGAGCGGCCACGCTCGTCGACGACGACCTGCACTGGGTCATCGCGCTCGCCTGTCTGGCCGTCGCCTTCGCCCTGCAGATCGGCGTGAACTACGCGAACGACTACTCGGACGGCATTCGCGGCACCGACGACGTGCGCGTCGGGCCGGGCCGCCTGACCGGCGGGAAGAAGGCGAAGCCGCGGACCGTGCTGATCGTCGCGCTGTCGTTCTTCGCGCTCGCCGCGGTGATCGGGCTCGCCCTGGTGATTCGGACGGGGCAGTGGTGGCTCCTCCTGGTGGGCGCCGTCTGCATCGTCGCCGCGTGGTTCTACACCGGCGGCAAACGCCCGTACGGCTACAACGCGATGGGTGAGATCTTCGTCTTCGTCTTCTTCGGCCTCGTCGCCACCCTCGGTACGACGTGGTTGCAGGTGCTGTCGCTGCCGCAGGAGGCGTGGTTCGGCGCGGTCTCGGCGGGTCTGCTCGCGTGCGCCGTGCTGCTGGCCAACAATCTGCGCGACATCGACCAGGACCGCCTCGCCGCAAAGCGCACGCTCTCGGTGCTCATCGGGCGGCGGGCGACGCAGGTGCTGTTCACGGTCTTCGTGCTGGTGCCCTTCGGCATCGCTGCGTTCCTGGCGCAGGTGTACCCGCTGGCGTGGCTGGAGGGGATCCCCCTGCTCGGCGGTCTCGCGGCGATCCTCATCGTGTGGACCTACCGTGTCCCGCGCGAGCTCATCACGGCGCTCCAGGTGACGAGCTTCACGTCGGTGGCCTACGGCGCGATCCTGTTCGCAGCGTTCGCGGTCTGACGACGCCTCGCGCGGAGCGGCCGTCGGGCATCGGCGCGAGAACGGGCTGCCGAACCCCTCGAGGGGCGATCAGCCGCGCGGAGCCTCGCCCGCCGCGCTCGGATCCTCGGCGACGTCGCTGCGCGTGGCATCGACCACCGCATCTTCGGCGTCGGCGTCGGTCTGAGCGCCGGTCCGGCGACCGGTCGCGGTGCGCTGGGCGCGTCGCTCGGCGAGACCGCCGGTGACCTGGTCGAGCGGACGACGCAGGAACAGCGTCGACAGGCTCAACCCGATCAGAGCGGCGAAGATCGCGGCGAGCCACGGCAGCTCCTGGAACACCGGGAACAGCAGCAGGATGCCGAGGGGCACGAGGAAGGCGAGCAATCGCAGCACCGTGTAGACGAGGGCCGAACGAGCACGCATGTCCTCATTCTACGGCGGACGCCTCGGCGCCCATCCCGGGTCGTTCGACGGCGGAAGATCGCGTGCCGGCTCCGGGCCGCTGCCCAGCCGGCGCACGTAGAATCGGGTCATGGCACGGTTGCTTCTCATCCTGGCGCTCGTGGCGACCGTCTTCTGGGTCTACACGATCGTGGATTGCGCCGTGCAGAGCCCTGCTCGTCACCGCGGCGTCAGCAAGCCCGCGTGGTTGGCGATCGTCATCCTCCTTCCGGTGCTCGGCGGCATCCTGTGGTTCGCGATCGGCCGAGGCCGCGCGACCCAGACGGTCGTGCGACGCGCCCCCGACGACGACCCCGAGTTCCTGGGGCGCATGACCGCGTCGGCACGTGCCGAGCAGGACGAGCGGATCCGCCGTCTCGAAGAAGAGCTGTCACAGCTCGATTCCGAGGCCGACGACCCGCAGCCGCCGAAGAAGACGACCGACCCCGGTGACACCCCCGGCAAGGGCGACGACGACACCCGCGATCAGCGCGGCGCCGTCGGCTGAACCATGCCCCTCGACACCCGGCGCGCGGCCGCGCCGGCCACCGACGCCGCTGCTGCCCTTCTCGCCGGGCTGGTCTCGCGCGGCGTCCGACACCTCGTCGTGAGCCCCGGATCCCGCTCCCAGGCCCTGGCGCTGGTCGCCGCCGAGCTCGAGCGCCAGGGACTCGTGCACCTGCACGTGCGCATCGACGAGCGCGTCGCGGGCTTCACCGCCCTCGGCATCGGACGAGAGACCGGGATGCCGGCGGTCGTCGTCTGCACCTCCGGCACCGCCGTGGCCAACCTCGTCCCGGCCGCTCTCGAGGCGCATCACGCCGGGGTGCCCCTGCTTCTGCTCACCGCCGATCGACCGCCCGAGCTCCGCGGTGTGGGTGCGAATCAGACCACTCGACAGCCGGGGCTGTTCCGCTCCGCCGTCCGCCTCGAAGCCGACCTCGCGGTCCCCGCGGTGATCGACGGCGACGCGACCTCGGAGCAGACGGCCGAGCTCGACGCCGTGGCGGCTTCCGCGCTCGCCGCGGCTCTGGGGGAGGGCGCTCGAGCAGCCGGCCCCGTGCACCTGAACGTGCCGTTCCGCGAGCCGCTCGCGGGCGCGGCTCCGTCGTGGTTGGCCGAGCGGGCGGCATCCGGTGCTCACCCCGCCGAGGAAGACGCCGACGGATCCGGAGCGCTGTACCAGGGCGGCGGAGGCATCGGCGAGGCCGATGTGGCGCCCGAGGTCGAGGCGGCGTACGTGATCGAGCCCGGGCCGCGAACGGTGGTGATCGCGGGCGCCGATGCGGGCGCCGCCGCGGAGCAGGTGGCCCACGACGGGGGCTTTCCCCTCATCGCCGAGATCGTCAGCGGTTCGCGCTTCGGGCGGCAGATCGTGCACGGCTACCGAGCGCTCGTGGACGACCCCGCGCTGGGCGGGCGCGTCGAACGCGTCGTCGTGTTCGGGCGCCCCACGCTCAGCCGCGAAGTGACCCGGCTGCTCATGCGCGACGACGTCGAGGTGCTCGCGGTGCGCGGACCCGGTGAACCGGTCAACCTCAACGGCACGACGCAGGCCGTCGACGCCGTGCGCGTCGGATCGGGCGAGAACGACCGCGCGTGGCTGGGGGAGTGGATGCGCGCCTCTCGCGCCCGCGCCGTCGACCTCTCGCCGCCCGCCCCCGACGCCGACGGACTCGCCTCCGCCGTACCGCACGAGCGGCTCGGGGCGATCAACGCCGAGGTCGAGGTCATGCGCGCGCCCCTCGATCGCCCCGCCTTGGTCGACGCCCTCTGGCGGGCGACCTGGCCGCACGACCGTCTCGTCTTCGGTTCGTCGCGCATCGTGCGTGTCGCCGACGAGGTGCTCGGCGGCAAGAAGGTCGCCGTGCACTCCAACCGGGGGCTCGCGGGCATCGACGGGACGATCGCGACGGCCACCGGTGTCGCTCTGGCCAGCCAGGTCGAGGAGCGCCCCGGTGTGACGCGCCTGCTGCTCGGCGATCTCGCCTTCCTCCACGACATCGGCGCGCTGATGCTGCCTCCCGGCGAGACCGAACCGCGCCTGCAGGTCGTCGTCGGAAACGACGGCGGGGGCACGATCTTCGACGGTCTCGAGGTGGCCGAGGTCGCCGGCGACGACGCGATGGCCCGCGTGCAGTACACCCCGCACACGGCCCGTCTCGAGCAGCTCGCCCTCGCCTTCGGATGGGAGTACCACCGCTGCACCACGCGCGTCGCGCTCGACCAGGTGCTGACCGCCCCTACCGGCGGCCGGCAGCTGATCGAGGTCCCCCTCCCGCGCTGAATCCGGGCCGTCAACGGGTGGCGATGATCCCGGATGCCGCGGCAGCATGAGCCTATGAGCTCGAAGAATCGCTGGTCCACGCCCGCCGCCGACGCCCTGCGGGTGGAGCCCGGGTTCCGCCTCGTCGACATCGACCCCCGCTCGACGCCCGGCTACGACGGCGACAAGAACGACGGCCGAGCCGACCTCGAGGCGGGCCGCGCACCGCTCGAGGGACTGCAGGAGCGTCTCTTCGCGCAGAGCGTCGCGGGAACCGCCACGGGTTCGGTGCTGCTCGTGCTGCAGGCGATGGACACCGCCGGCAAGGGCGGGATCGTGCGGCACGTCGTCGGAGCGGTCGACCCGCAGGGCGTGGAGCTCGCCTCGTTCAAGAAGCCCACCGCCGAAGAGCTCGAGCACGACTTCCTCTGGCGTATCGAGAAGCGGTTGCCGGATGCCGGTCGCCTCGGCGTCTTCGACCGATCCCACTACGAGGACGTGCTGATCGGACGGGTGCGCGAACTCGCCCCGCCCGAGGAGATCGAGCGCCGCTACGGCGCCATCGTGTCGTTCGAAGCGCAGGCGGCCGAGATGGGCATCCGCGTGGTCAAGGTCATGCTCCACATCTCGAAGGACGAGCAGCGCGAGCGCCTCGGCGAACGGCTCGCGCGCCCCGACAAGCACTGGAAGTACAACCCGTCCGACGTCGATGAGCGAAAGCTCTGGGACGCCTACATGGACGCGTACCAGGTCGCGATCGAACGCACGTCGACGCCGATCGCTCCCTGGCACGTCGTTCCTGCGGACCGCAAGTGGTACGCCCGCCTCGCCGTTCAGCAGTTGCTGATCGACGCCCTCGAAGACATCGACCCGCAGTGGCCCGCGGCAGACTATGACGTCGAGGTCGAGAAGCAGCGGCTCGCGAACTCCTGAGTCAGGCCAGCGCCTCCACGATCGGGCGGAACTTCACGCGCGTCTCGAGCAGCTCCGACTCCGGCACGCTGTCGGCGACGATGCCCGCTCCGGCGTAGGCGGTGATCGGCGCGGTGGGCGACGAGGGGGCGGCGCGATCGATCTGCGCGCATCGCAGAGCGATCGCCCACTCGCCGTCGCCCGAGGCAGCGGTCCAGCCGACCGCGCCGGCGTAGCGGCCGCGGTCGAAGGGCTCGAGGCGACGGATGACGTCCATGGCCGCGGCGGTGGGCGTACCCGCGACCGCGGCCGTCGGGTGCAGGACCGAGAGCAGGTCGAGGGACGAAGCATCCTCGCTCAGCTCGCCCTCGACATCGGTGGCGAGGTGCCAGACGTTCGGGAGTTTGAGAGTGAAGGGCTCGTCGGCGGCGGCCAGGGCCGAGGTATGGGGAGCGAGGGCTTTCAAGACGCTCTGCACGGCGAACCGGTGTTCGTCCTGGTCCTTCGTGCTCCGGGCGAGAGCGACGGATGCCGCGACATCGGCGTCGGCGTCGCCGCCGCGCGCCACGGTGCCGGCGAGGACGCGAGCGGTCACGGTTCCGCCCGAGACGGTGACGAGGGTCTCGGGGCTCGCGCCGATCAGGCCGTCGACGGCGAAGACCCAGCAGTCCGGGTACCCCTCGAGGAGGGAGCGGACGAGGCGTCGCAGGTCGGAGCCGGCGGGAACGGTTCCGGTGATGTCGCGCGCCAGGACGACCTTGCCCACCTCGCGGCGACCGATCGCCTCGATTCCCTGGCGGACGGCATCCTGATATCCCTCCGCCGTCTGCAGGCCCGGGCCGAGAGTCGCGGACCAGTGCGGACCGAAGGGGGAGCGGGGTGGGAGCTCGGGTTCGGGCTCGTCGGGGGTGTCGTCGAAAGCGAGGCGGGTCACCCAGGCACGCCCGCTGTGACGGCCGACGATCATGCCGGGGACGCGCAGGACGTTCTCGCGCTCGGACTGCGGATCGAACACGAACGACCCGAAGGCCACGAGACCGGTTCCGGGAAGCTGCACGGGGTCGTCGACCTCCGCCGCGGCCGCGATCGCGCGCCAGCGCTCCGAGACGGTGGCATCGCCGGGTTGCTCCCCGGTGTAGCGCAGGGTGAGCAGGTCGCCGAAGGCGGCGAGGGACTCGCCGCGACGACTCCAGAACAAGGGGTCGTAGGGGGTGGTGTAGGCCAGGACATCGTCCATGGGGGGCAGCTCGCGCGTGATCACGCGCAGGCGCGGCACGACGTCTTCCGCGGGTTCCAGCACGTGTTTCAGCGTAGACCCGCGTCCGGCGGGCCGGAGGGACGCGGCACCGCGATGCTTCGGCGTCGAGCGAGACGCCGACGCCCGAGCGCGTTTTAGACTCCGAGCATGGATCCTCGACCCGCCCCCGGCACCCGCCTGATGTTCGAGTGGCGCAAGTGGGACGGCTCACCGCACTGGGTCCAGGACAGCGTTTACCTCGGTTCCGACCAGTGGGGCGAGTGGTTCGGCCAGCAGGTGGGGTGGCGCAGTGCCCGCCCCGGAGCCGAGTTCGTGTGCCGTCAACCCAATGTGACGCTGGTTCCCGCAACGGGCGACTGGGCCTTCACGCACAACGCCGACCCGCACCCGGTGGCCGTCTACATCGACCTCGGGTGGGACGTACGGTGGCACGACGACGGCGTGCCCCGTGGCATCGACATGGATCTCGACGTCGTCCGCCGCACCGACGACCGGGGCACCTGGATCGACGACCGCGACGAGTGGGACGAGCATCGCGTGCAGTACGGCTATCCCGCGCAGATCGTCGCGCACCTGGAGGCGACCGCCCTCGACCTCGAACGCCGTGTGCTCGCGCGCGAGGCCCCGTTCTCGGACGACGTGACCGGCCCCTGGCTCGAACGTCTCGCCGCCATGGCAACCCCCGAAGACCCCTCGAGCCCGCGCGCCTAGAATCGACGGGTGAGCAGCGACCCCAACCGCGCCGACCTCGGCAAAGACCCGCAGCGTGTCAGTGGCATGTTCGACCAGGTCGCGGCCGCATACGACCGCACCAACTCCGTGCTGAGCCTCGGCAACGACCGCTTCTGGCGCGTCGCGACCTTGCGCGCGGTCGCCCCGCAGCGCGGGGAGCGCATCCTCGACCTCGCGGCCGGCACCGGCACCTCGTCGATGGCATTCGTGCCGAGCGGGGCGCACGTCGTCGCCGCCGACTTCTCGCGCGGCATGATCGAGGAGGGCCGTCGCCGTCACGGAGACGTGCCGAACCTCGAGTTCGTGCAGGCCGACGCCACCGACCTGCCCTTCGCCGACGGCGAGTTCGACGCCGTGACGATGTCGTTCGGCCTGCGCAACGTCATCGACCCGCGTCGGGCGCTGCGCGAGCTGCGGCGCGTCACGCGCCCCGGCGGTCGCATCGTGGTGTGCGAGTTCTCGCACCCGTCGTCCCGCGCCTTCAACGGCTTGTACCGCTTCTACAACGACCGGGTCCTGCCGATCGTCGCGAAGGCGGTGAGCTCGAACGCCGAGGCCTACGACTACCTCAACGAGTCGATCCGCGACTGGCCCGATCAGCCGACGTTGGCCGGATGGATGAGAGACGCCGGGTGGGACGACGTGGCCTACCGCAACCTCACCTTCGGCATCGTCGCGCTGCATCGCGGCATCCGTCCGGCTTCGTAACCCCTGTCAACCGTCGAGATACCGTCGGCGGGCCTGCGGCGCGCCAGGATAGGCTGAAACCGTGACCCCGAGACCGCCCGCGGCCGGCACCCGCCTGTCGGGCAAGCTGGGCCTGAGTGACCGCATCTTCGCCGGCCTGCGTTCGCGTACCCTCCTCTCCACCGTCGAGGCGGGACTCGCGCGTGTCGAGACCGAGCTCGAGGGCGAGGTGCGCAGCGCCGACAAGCTCGCCGACGTCACCGCCCGTTACCTCTACGAGGCCGGGGGCAAGCGTGTGCGCCCCATGCTCGCGATCCTCACCGCGCAGCTCGGTCAGGGCACGACCAAAGAGGTCGTCGAGGTGGCCACGGCCCTCGAGCTGACCCACCTCGGTTCGCTTTACCACGACGACGTCATGGACGGCGCCGACAAGCGTCGCGGTGTGCCCAGTGCGCAGACGGTGTGGGGAAACAACATCGCCATCCTCACCGGCGACCTTCTCTTCGCCCGCGCCAGCCAGCTCATGGCCCGCCGCGGTGAGCGAGCGATCCAGCTGCAGGCCGACACCTTCGAGCGCCTCGTCCTCGGGCAGATGCACGAGACCGTGGGGCCGCAAGAGGGCGACGAGCCCGTCGATTTCTACCTCCAGGTGCTCGCCGACAAGACGGGGTCGCTGATCGCTGCCGCCGCGCAGTCGGGCGTCATCTACTCCGGTGCGCCGAAAGAGTTCGAAGAGCCCATGGTCGTCTTCGGCGAGAAGGCCGGTGTGGCCTTCCAACTGCTCGACGACGTGATCGACCTGTCGCCCGATCCCTCCGAGACGGGCAAGGTCCCCGGAACCGACCTGCGCGCGGGCGTGCCGACCATGCCGTACCTGCTGCTCGGGCACCGTTCCGACGCGGCATCCGCCGATCTTCGTGCGCGTATCGACGAGGGCCAGCAACGCATCGCCGCCGGAGCCGACC
>JAKOMY010000038.1 GCA_022702225.1 Microbacteriaceae bacterium
CGCCGGCTCCGACCTCTTCGACCACGGCCGGGAGGACCTCGGATGCCTTGCCCCGGCGAAGCACGAGGGTGCTCCCGCGTTCCGCGAGGCGCTCGCCGAGCGACGTCAGCGACCCGTGCAACCACCATCGCGCCGCCCCGCCGATCGCGCGAACGCCATCGGACTCCTCGTCCAGCACGTAGAGCGCGATGATCGGTTCGTCGCGATCGAGGGCGGCTCGTAGTGCCGGATTGTCGGTCAGGCGCAGGTCGTCACGGAACCAGACGATCGATGGTGAGGCCATTCCCCGACGCTATCGATCACGGCATCCGGCTCTTCGGGCTTGACACCCGCCGTGCGGTCGCGCCGCCCGCCGCTCGGCTGGACCAACGAGATCACGTGACCTCGCGCCCCGACGCGCGGCCGGACCAACGAGATCACGTGACCTCGCCGACGCCACGCGCCGTGGCGCGTGCGTTCGGCCAGATCACGTGATCTGGCGCGAACCCCGCCCCGTCAGAGCGTCGAGGTGTCGTGGCCCTTCGGCAGCGCGACCACGAGCCCGCCCGCGATGATGCGGGTGTAGATGCGCGTCGCCTCACCGAACTCGTCGCCGTCCAGCTCGATCGGCTGCGCGGGGGCCGTGGCCAGTTCGATGCCGGTGCCACGGAGGTAGCGCACCGAGGTGTCCTTGCGACGCTCGAGCACGCGGCGGCCGGCGCGGAATTTGCGCAGCACCGAGTTGTCCCACACGATGCTGCGCCACACGCCCAGCCAGCCCAGCACACCGCTCGGCTGGAGGACGGCCACGTCGAGTCGGCCGTCCGCGACGGAGGCATCGGGGATGAGCGCCACGCCGCCCTGCAGGGCCCCGCAGTTCGCGAAGAGCACGCTCTGCACTTTCGCCGAGTGCAAGCGGTGTCCGTCCAGCTGGTACATGACGCGGAAGGGCTTCGCCGAGACGAGCGAGCGCGCCGCTCCGTCGACATAGGCGACCCAGCCGACCTGCTTCTTCAGATCGTCACGCGTGTTCTGGATCATCGCGGCGTCCAGGCCGATGCCGGCCATGACCGAGAACCCGTGCTCTTCGACCTCGCCGTCGACGCGTCGGATGCGGGCGATGCCGGTGTCGATGGAGAGGATGTCGCCCTCGAACGTCGCACGGATCATCGCGTCGGTGTCGGTCAGCGGGAGGTTGAGGTTGCGGGCGAGCAGGTTGCCCGTGCCGCTCGGGATGATCGTGAGCGGGACGCCCGTCGAGGTCAGAGCCTCGGCCACCGCGCGCACCGTGCCGTCGCCGCCGGCCACGAGCACGGCGTCCACCTTCTCGTCGAGAGCAGCACGGGTCGCGTCGTCGCCGAGGTCGTCGACCGTCGTCTCGTAGAACAGGGGCTCGGCCCAGTCGGCGGCGACCGCGAGCTCGGCGACGCGCGCGCGCAGCGTCTCGGGCTCGACCTTGGTGGGGTTGTAGACGAGGGCGGCGCGCTTCTTCTGGGTCGGCTCGGCATCCATGGGTGCCTCGTCGCCCTCGGCGTCGACGCGCTGGGTCTTGCCCGGCGTCTCTTCCGAGGTGTCGGGGGCGACGTCCTCGGGCTGGCGGATGACGTCGTCCGGCTCGGCCGCGTCCTTCGGGTGGGGGGCGTCTTTGCGTGGACGGTCGCCGACGTCGTCGCCCAGGCGCGCGGCGTGGAAGTGGTCGTCGGAGCCCTCGGCCGCGGCGGCATCCGCCTTCACCTCGGCGGGGGCATCGGCGGAGACTGTTTCGGGAGCGTCCGCGTCGTCACGCGGCTCGTCAGGGGCGGCCATGGCATCCACCATAGGTGCGTGCTCGGTCCCGCCACCCCTGGCCGGGCGGGCTTGACGGAGGGATGCCGAAGACCCATGTGCCGCGGAGATGAGCCTGTCGTCACGCGCTGCGGCACCCGCAGCGCGTGGTCGGGACGACGCAGGATCCGCCCCGGCGGCGACCATAGGATGGACGCGTGATCGACCTGACTCTGCTGCGTGAAGATCCCGAGCTCGTGAAGCGCTCCCAGATCGCCCGCGGGGAGTCGCCGGATTCGGTGGACGAGGCCCTCGCCGCCGACCGCGACCGCCGCGCCGCCATCACCGCCTTCGAAGAGCTGCGTGCGGCGCAGAACGCGCACGGCAAGCGCGTAGCGCAGGCACCGAAAGACGAGAAGGCCGCGCTCGTGGCAGAGGCGAAAGAGCTCAGCGAGCGCGTCAAGACCGCTCAGCACGCCGTCGCCGAGGCCGAGGCCGCCGCCGACGACGCCCTCGGCAAGATCGAGAACATCGTTCTCGAGGGGGTGCCCTCCGGAGGCGAAGAGAACTTCGTCACGCTCCGCACCCACGGCGAGATCCCCGCCTTCGACTTCGAGCCGCTCGACCACCTCGCCCTCGGCGAGAAGCTCGGCGCGATCGACATGGAGCGCGGCACGAAGGTCTCGGGCAGCCGCTTCTACTTCCTCACGGGGATCGGCGCGCGTCTCGAGCTCGCGCTCATGACCCTCGCTCTCGACCGGGCGTTGCAGGCCGGTTTCACCCCGATGATCCCTCCGACGCTCGTGCGCCCCGAGGTCATGCGCGGCACCGGGTTCCTCGGCCAGCACGCCGACGAGGTCTACCACCTCGACAAAGAAGACCTCTACCTCGTGGGAACGAGCGAGGTTCCCCTCGCCGGGTACCACATGGACGAGATCCTCGATCTGGAGCGCGGCGCCAAACGCTACGCCGGGTGGTCCACCTGCTACCGCAGCGAGGCGGGCTCGTACGGCAAGGACACCCGCGGCATCATCCGCGTGCACCAGTTCAACAAGCTCGAGATGTTCGTCTACACCGACCCGGCCGACGCCGAGGCCGAGCACGAGCGCCTCGTCGCCCTGCAAGAGGCGATGCTGCAGGACCTCGGTCTCGCCTACCGGCTGATCGACGTCGCCGCCGGCGACCTCGGGTCGAGCGCCGCGCGCAAATTCGACATCGAGGCGTGGGTGCCCACGCAGGGCGCCTACCGCGAGCTCACCAGCACCTCGAACTGCACGACTTATCAGGCCCGTCGCCTCGACACGCGTTTCCGCCCGGACGGCGGCAAGACGCAGCCGGTCGCCACCCTGAACGGCACCCTGGCCACGACCCGCTGGATCGTGGCCCTGCTCGAGACGCATCAGCGCGCCGACGGGTCGGTGACGGTGCCCGAGGTGCTGCGACCGTACCTCGGCGGTCTCGAGGTCATGGAGCCGATCGCGTGACCGACGAGGCCGCCCTGCCCGATACCGGTGTCGTCGAGAGCGCGCCGAAGCAGGAGGCGGCCGACCTGGTCGCCGATCTGGCCGACGAGGCGCCCGCGGGGCGCATGCTGATCGCCCTCGACATCGACGGCACGGTCCTGCTCGAAGACGACACCCTGAGCCCCGGGGTCGTCGAGGCGGCGGCCGGAGCTCAGGCTGCCGGCCACGAGGTCATGCTCGCCACCGGTCGCAGCTGGGACAGCACCCGCCCCATCATGGATCGCCTCGGCATCCGTCCCGAGTATGCGGTCTGCTCGAACGGTGCGATCGTGATGCGCCGGGTCGGAGACGCCGACGCCGCCGTGTACGAGCGTGCTCACGTCGAGACGTTCGACCCCACAGAGGTGCTGACACTTCTCGGCGAGCACCTGCCCGATGCGCACTTCCTCGTCGAACTGCCCGACGGCTCGCGACTGTTCACCGACTACCTCGACGACTGGAACCTCCAGGGCGCGAACAAGGTGTCGTTCGCCGAGCTCTCGCTGCAGCCGGTCTGCCGGGTGGTCGTGGTGGCGCCCGAGCAGACCGACCAGGATTTTCTCGAGCTCGTCGAGCGCATCGGCCTCAGCCAGGTGTCGTACGCGATCGGGTGGACCGCGTGGCTCGACATCGCCCCGCAGGGCGTGGACAAGTCGACCGCCCTCGAACTCGTGCGCGGCTGGCTCGGCATCGCACCCGAAAGCGTGCTGGTGATGGGCGACGGCCGCAACGACATCGAGATGATGCAGTGGGCGATCCGCAACGGCGGCCGCGCGGTCGCGATGCACCAGGGTCCGCCCGAGGTGCACGCCGCAGCCGGCGAGGTGGGCCTCTCGGTCACCGAGGGCGGCGTCGCCGCGATCCTGCGCGCTCTCTGATCGGGCGGCGCCCGGCGGTGCGCCGACCGCCCCCCCCGCGGGGTCAGACCCGCGCGGAGCCGCTCGCGACGTGCGCGGCGCGGTCGGCGAGGTACGCGGTGCGGTCCACGACGGTCGCGGGACGGCTCGCCGCCCGGTGGTCGACGACGCGCGCCGCCTCCCACGCGACGAGACCGATCGGGGGCAGCAGCAGCAGCGCGGTCGCCCAGGCGGCTTTGAGGCCGACGGACGCCTGCGGGTCACGGATGACGACGATCGCGGCAAGGATGGATGCCGCGTAGACCAGCGCGAAGACGGCGAGAACGATCTGCGCGGACAGTGTGGTGACGACCATGATGACCTCCTCAACTCGAACGGCCCGGCGGGTCGTGGGGTGATGTTCCCGGTCTACGCCGGTCGCAGGGAGGGTTCAATCTCTGCGCGCGCGTGCGCAGCAAGTCCATAACTGCGGCGTATGCGACACTCAGACGCCGCGCGAGCCCCACGCCTCTCGCGCGGCGGCACGCAGGGTGCGCGCGTCGGAGCGGTCCAACGCCCTCCGACTGCGCGCGAAGGCCGCGCGGGCGGCATCCCGGAAGACTTCGGCCCGGTCCGGAGCGGATGCCGCGAGCGAGGCGAGACACTTCTGCAGGCGCACCTGTACCTCGACGTCGGCCGCTCCATCGCGCGCCAGAGGGCGGAAGGCGTCATCGACGAGGTCCGTGAGGTGCGGCGCGGGGACGAACACCCGCTCGAACGCGACGGACGGATCGATCTCGACGGCGAACGCTCGGGAGAACACTCGCTGCAGGGCGGCGATCACCTCGATCGCCGTTCCGGGATCATTGGTCGCGGCCGAGAGCGCGCGGCTGCCGATCTCGGTGAGGGCGATGACCCCGAACCGCGGGTCCTGTTCGTACGTCCGGTGGTGCTCGATGCGGAACGCCCGGCGCACCGCCGCCTCGACGGCGTCGTCGACTCGGCCGGCGACGAGGGCGACGGGCACGCGGGCGTCGGCGATGCGTCCGGGTGTGGCGTGCACGTGCACCTCGAGGTCGTGCTGGCGGGCGACGCGGTCGAGCCCCGCGACGTCGACATGAGTGACGTAGCCCACCTCAGTGGCATGCACGGCGACGGCTCCCGAGGGCGGCGCGATCGAGGTGCGAGCCCCCAGCGTCGGCCGTTCCACGTGCCACTCGAGGGAGGCCGTGGCGGCTTTCTCCACGCGATCGATGACGTCGGCCATCCGCCCGAAGGTCGACAGGTGCGAGATCCATCTCAGCAGGGTGAAGACGACGATCCCGATGACGACCAGTGTGCTGACGAAGAGGATCGCCCGCCCTTGCGGGTGGTAGTAGCCCGTCGACAGGGCGACGATCCCGACGAGCGAGAAGGTGAAGGCGCCGACGAAGGTCGACACGGCGTTCTGCGACGTCGTGTCGGCGATCAGCAGGGGCGTCGAGCGGGGGGTCGCCGTCGTCGTCGCCGAAGAGAACGCCGTGACCATCGCCGTCACCGAGAAGGTGCTCACCGTGAGCATCGCCGTGGCGATGATCTGCAGCAGCGAGCCCACGGCATCCTGGCCCAGCTCCAGACCGAACTGGAACGGCAGGAGCGGTCCGAGAAGACCCGCGGCCAGGGCCACGACGACGCCGATGACCGTGAAGAGCGCCGCGCGCACCCACACCTGCCTTCCGAGTCGGAGGAAGAAGGATGCCAGCGGGCCGCGGGTCGTCATCGCCATGACGACGACGCTATCCGGCGCGTCCTCCCGAACGCGGGGGCTGGACGAGACCCGTCACGCACCTGAGAACGCCGTTTGATGCGCCTATGGATATGCGATGGAAATGTGCGGCAACTTGTCCGACATGCCGCCCTGCCAGAGTCGGGGCACCCCTCACGATCTCCGGATGCCGAGAGGCCCGCGCGGCCCGCGATCGTGCTCGTTCCATCACCCGAGGAGCCTGCCCCCCATGTCTTCACACAGCCCCGTCCCACGCCCGAGAGCGTCACGCCGTCTCGGCGTCGTCCTCGTGGCGGCCCTGGCCCTCTTCGGGCCTCTGGCTGCCGCGCCCGCGGCTCACGCCGCGCCTCCCGCCGCGACGCTCTCGCTCGCGCTGAGCCCGACGAGCGTCACCGCGGGCGAGTCGTTCGTTGCCACCATCACGGGGGCGGCGGTGAGCGACCTGTACTCGTACGACCTGGAGCTCACCTACGACCCCGCGTTCGTCGAGCCCGGCGCCGACGCGCCCACCGGTCCCGCCGGCGGATTCACCTCGAGCGTCACCGGGCCCGGCACGCTCACCGTCTCGCACACGCGCCTCGGGTCGTCTCCGGGACTCTCGGGGGCGAGCGATGTGGTCCTGGCATCCGTCCCTCTCCGTTCTTTCGCGGCGGGGTCCGCCCTTGTCCAGCTGTCGTCGGTGCGTCTGGTGTCGTCGACCGGAGCGGTGGTGACGGCGACCGCCGTGGCATCCGGAACCGTCGTCATCGCGGCAGTGCCCGCTCCCGTGCCGCAGCCCTCGGTGTCGCAGCCGTCGTCTCCCTCGGCCTCCGCATCGGCCACGGCCACCCCGGCGCCCGCGGCCCAGGGCCCGGGTGACCTCGCGACGACGGGAATCGATGCGACCCCGTGGTTGATCTCCGGCGCCCTCGGTGTCGCCCTCGTCGCCGGAGGCGCGCTGATCGTGCTCCGCCGTCGTCAGGCGGTGCGCGAATGACCGCGTTCCGCTCGTCCGTCCCCTCTCGTGAAGGATCCGTCATGACCCCCCTGGCCCGCCGTGTTCTGGCCGTGTCCGCCTCGCTCGGCGTTGTCGTCGCCGGGGCCGTCGTCGCTCCGGCCGCTGCCCTCGCCGCTCCCGCTCCCGTCGAGGCTCCCTTCCAGGCGCCGTATTACACCGAGCTCGACGTCACCGGCGATGAGCAGGTGACCACGGCCGACCTCGAGGCCCTCGCCCCGCACCTGGGGGCGACCTCGGGCGGTGCCGGATGGACGGATGCCGCGCGCTTCGACCTCGACGACGACGGTGCCGTGACGGCATCCGACCTCGCTCTTCTCTCGGAGCGCATCATCTACGACGACGGCCCCTTCCAGATCGTCGAGGCCGACGCGGTGGCGATGCAGGCGGCGATGAACGCCGGTGTCATCACGTCGGTGTCGCTCACCCAGCAGTACCTCGACCGCATCGCGGCGTACGACAAGGTCGTTCGTCCCGCCGGTGTGCGCCCGCTCAACTCGATCATCACGACGAGCGAGGTCGCGCTGAAGGCTGCCGCGGCCGCCGACGCGATCCGGGCCGAGAAGGGCATGACCGGAATGCTCCTCGGCATCCCCGTCGCCCTGAAGGACAACTACAACACCGTCGACATGCCCACCACCGCCGGCTGCGGCTGCTGGAACGGCAACCAGACCTCGACCGACGCCACGATGGTCAAGGGCCTCCGCGCCGACGGGGCGGTCATCGTCGCCAAGGCGTCGATGGACGAGTTCGCGATCAACCTGTCGTCGCAGTGGTCGGCCTTCCAGCCCAACGGAACGGCGCTGACCGTCTCGAGCCCCTACGACACCACCCAGACCTCCGGCGGCTCGAGCGGAGGAACGGGAGCGGCCATCGCGGCCAACCTTGCCGGCATCGGCTTCGGCACCGACACCGGTGGATCGATCCGCATCCCCTCGACGTACAACCAGCTCGTGGGCGTGCGTCCGACGGTCGGTCTCGCCAGCCGCGACGGCATCGTGCCCCTCGCGCTCTCGCAGGACACGGGTGGTCCGATCGCCCGTTCGGTCCAGGATGCCGCGATCGCCCTCGACGCGGTCGTCGGCGAAGACGCGGGTGACCCCGTCACCGCGCGGCAGGCCGGCAAGGTGCCGGAGACCTACACGTCGTACCTCGACAGCGGGTCGCTGAATGGCAAGAAG
>JAKOMY010000039.1 GCA_022702225.1 Microbacteriaceae bacterium
GGGAGCAGGACGACGGGCAGGATGCCGGTGCCGTTCTTACCCGTCGACTCGGCCACCAGCTGCTCGATCCAATCGGGGAGGCCGATGATGTGGCTGCCGTCGGTGACCAGTCCGAGCTTGTCGCGGCGCAGGTCGCCGCCTCCGGCGATGGCTGCCGCCAGCACGAGCGCCGGGTTCTCGGGCGAGTCGATCGCGACCTCGAGCAACGTGGCATCCGCCTCGTCGAGGAGATCCTCGATGTCGACGCCCGCGAGGCCCGTGGGGACGAGTCCAAACGCCGTCAGTGCCGAGTAGCGCCCACCCACGGTGGGGTCGGCGGTGAAGACGCGGTAGCCGTCGGCGCGAGCCGACTGCTCGAGCGGGGAGCCGGGGTCGGTGACCACCACGATGCGACCGGTGGGGTCGATGCCGAGATCGCGGAAGGCGGCCTCGAAGGCGCGCTTGGCGGAATCGGTCTCGATCGTGGAGCCCGACTTGCTCGAGACCACCAGCACGGTCTTCTCGAGGCCACCGGACTCGGCATCGCCGTCGATCGCAGCCAGCACCTGGCCCGGAGCGGTCGAGTCGAGGATGACGAGAGGTACGCCCGCTGACTGCGCGATGACCTCGGGGGCGAGCGAGGATCCGCCCATCCCCGCCAGGACGACACGGGTCACGCCCTGCGCGACGAGCTCGTCGCGCAGGGCCGTGATCTCGGGCACGAGCGGGCGCGAGACGGAGACCGCCCGCACCCACCCGAGCCGACGCGAGGCCTCGTCCTCCGCGGCGGCGCCCCACAGGGAGGCGTCGCCCGCGGTGATGCCCGACGCGATGAGCGAGCCCGTCAGGCCCGGCAGCTCCGCGTCGACGACCGACTTGACGTGGCCGGTGACCTTGACGGCGAGAGTCACTGCGCGGCCTGGGCGCTTCCGGCCTGCAGTGCGGTCTTCACGGTGTCCTGCAGCTCGTGCCAGGAGGCGATGAACTTCTCGACGCCCTCGTCCTCGAGCACCTGGGTGGCGTCGGTGACGTCGACGCCTGCCGCGGCGAGGCGGTCGAAGACCTCGTGCGCCTCGGAGTACGCGCCGGTGACGGTGTCGCCGGTGATGACGCCGTGGTCGAACGTGGCCTCGAGCGTCTTCTCGGGCATCGTGTTCACGGTGCCGGGGGCGACGAGCTCGGTCACGTAGAGCGTGTCGGGCAGAGCCGGGTCCTTGACCCCGGTCGAGGCCCACAGCGGACGCTGCACCGTGGCACCGGCATCCAGGAGCTCCTTGGCGCGGGGCTCGGCGAACTTCTTCTCGAAGAGCTCGTAGGCCAGGCGCGCGTTGGCGATGCCGGCCTTGCCCTTGAGGTCGGCGGCCTCGTCGGTGCCGATCGCGGCGAGACGCTTGTCGATCTCGGTGTCGACCCGCGAGACGAAGAACGACGCGACGGACTGCAGGTTCGCGATGTCGTGACCGGCGTCGCGCGCCTTCTCGACGCCCGCGAGGTACGCGTCGATGACCTCTTCGTAGCGCTCGAGGCTGAAGATGAGCGTGACGTTGACCGAGATGCCGGCGCCGATGACCTCGGTGATGGCGGGCAGGCCGGCCTTGGTGGCGGGGATCTTGATGAGGACGTTCTTGCGGTCGACGCGGGCCGAGAGGTCCTTCGCCTGAGCGACGGTGCCCTCGGTGTCGTGCGCGAGGTCGGGGGAGACCTCGATCGAGACGCGACCGTCGACGCCGTTGGTGGCCTCGAAGACCGGGAGGAAGATGTCGCACGCGTCGCGCACGTCGTCGGTGGTGATCGAGAAGATCGCCTCGTCGACGCTGGCGCCCTGGGCGGCGAGCTCTTTGACCTGGCCCTCGTACGCCTCGCCCTTCGACAGCGCACCGGCGAAGATCGTCGGGTTGGTGGTGACGCCCGAGACGTCGCGCTTCTCGATGAGCTCGGCGAGGTTGCCGGACTGGATGCGCTGACGCGACAGGTCGTCGAGCCAGATGCTGACGCCTGCGGCGGAGAGATCTGCGGTGGGAGTGCTCATTGTTCTGGTTCTCCTCTGATTACTTCTGCGTTGCGGACGTCTGTCCGGCTGCCGCTCCCGCGGCAGCAAGCGACTCGCGGGCGGCCTCGACGACGTGCTCCGTCGTGATGCCGAACTTCTGGAAAAGGGTCTTGTAGTCGGCCGACGCACCGAAGTGGTCGATCGCGACCGAGCGACCGGCATCGCCGACGATGCCCGCCCAGCTGAGGGCGGAGCCTGCCTCGACCGACACGCGTGCCTTGACCGACGAGGGCAGCACCGACTCGCGGTACGCCTCGTCCTGCTCGGCGAACCACTCGAGCGAGGGGGCCGACACGACGCGGGCGTGCACGCCCTCGGCCGCGAGCGTCTCTCGCGCCTCGACGGCCAGCTGCACCTCGGAGCCGGTCGCGATGAGGATCACGTCGGGCTCGCCGTTCTTGGCCTCGGCCAGGACGTACGCTCCCTTGACCGCGCCTTCGGCGGAGGCGAACTCGTCACCGGATGCCGCGCCCTCGCCGCGGGCGAAGACGGGGATGTTCTGGCGGGTCAGGGCGATACCGGCGGGGCCGGCGGTGCGGCGCAGCATCTCGAGCCAGACCACGCTCGTCTCGTTGGCATCCGCGGGACGCACGAGGGCGAAGTTCGGGATGGCGCGGAGGGTGGCGATCTGCTCGATCGGCTGGTGCGTGGGACCGTCCTCGCCGAGGGCGACGGAGTCGTGCGTCCAGACGAAGATCGTCGGGATGTTCATCAGCGCGGCCAGACGCACCGGCGGGCGCATGTAGTCGCTGAAGATGAGGAACGTACCGCCGAAGGGGCGCGTGGGCCCGTGCAGCACGATGCCGTTGAGGATCGCGCCCATCGCGTGCTCGCGGATGCCGAAGTGCAGCACGCGCCCGTAGGCGTCGCCGGACCACTCGTGCGTCGACCACTCGGCGGGGATGAAGGACTTGGCATCCTTGATCGTCGTCAGGTTCGACTCGGCGAGGTCGGCCGAACCGCCCCAGAGCTCGGGGAGCTCGGCGGCGAGGGCGTTGATGACCGTGCCGCTGGCGGCGCGGGTCGAGACGTCCTTGCCCGCTTCGAAGGCGGGGAGGGCGTCGGCGATGCCGGCGGGGAGCTCCCGGGCCTGCAGGCGGTCCCACAGCTGCTTGCGCTCGGGGTGGGCCTCGGCCCAGGCGTCGAACTTCTGCTGCCAGGCGGCCTTCTCGGCCTCGCCCCGCTCGACCAGCTTGCGCGTGTGGGCGATGACGTCGTCGTCGACGGCGAAGTGCTGCTCGGGATCGAAACCGAGCACCTCCTTCGTCGCCTTGAGCTCATCGGCGCCGAGGGCGGAGCCGTGGATCTTGCCGGAGTTCTGCTTGCCGGGCGAGGGCCAACCGATGATCGTCTTGAGGATGATGAGCGAGGGCTTGCTCGTCTCGCCCTGGGCGCGCTCGATCGCCGCGTGGAGTTCGGCGACGTCCTCGACGTACTCGCCGGTCTTCTTCCAGTCGACCGTCTGCACGTGCCAGCCGTACGCCTCGTAGCGCTTCTGGACGTCCTCGGTGAAGGCGACGTTGGTGTCGTCCTCGATCGAGATCTGGTTCGAGTCGTAGATGGCGATGAGGTTGCCGAGCTCCTGATGGCCGGCGAGCGAGGAGGCCTCGCTGGTCACGCCCTCCTGGAGGTCGCCATCACCGGCGATGACGTAGACGTAGTGGTCGAAGGGGCTCTCGCCGGCGGGGGACTCGGGGTCGAACAGACCGCGCTCGTAGCGCGCCGCGTAGGCGAAGCCGACCGAGGACGCGAGTCCCTGGCCGAGGGGACCCGTGGTGATCTCGACGCCGTCGGTGTGACCGTACTCGGGGTGGCCGGGGGTCAGCGAGCCCCAGGTGCGCAGCGCCTCGAGGTCCTTCTTCTCGAGACCGAAGCCGCCGAGGTACAGCTGCACGTACTGCGTCAGCGAGGAGTGCCCGACCGACAGGATGAAGCGATCGCGACCCGGCCAGTGGGTGTCGGCGGGATCGTGGCGCATGACGCGCTGGTAGAGCAGGTAGGCCGCGGGAGCGAGCGACATCGCGGTTCCGGGGTGGCCGTTGCCCACCTTCTCCACGGCATCCGCCGCGAGAACGCGAGCGGTGTCCACCGCGCGCCGATCGATGTCATCCCATTCGAAGTCCGACAACTGGGTCGCCTTTCTCGATACTGAGCGCCCGGGTTCACTTCCGACGCCGCACTCACCACCGTAGGAGTGGGAGAGGGGTGGGGTGTCGGCGCGGGGCGCGCGTTCTCCGTCAGCATAGCGAGAACGCCGGTGCAGGTCGCGGTGCGTGACGGGGGTCGACAGGCGGCCGGTCGTGTGGTGGGGATGGCATAGAATCGTGAGGGTTCTATTCGCGCTACCCCGGGGGACGATGGACATCTCGACGACGTCGCACGTCATTGCGACGACCGATCGCCGCTCCGTCGGACGCACCCTCCGGGCCTACGTCGCTCTGACCAAGCCCCGCGTCCTCGAGCTTCTGTTGGTGACCACCGTGCCGGTGATGATCCTGGCGCAGGGTGGCCTTCCCAACCTGTGGCTGATCCTCGCCACCGTCATCGGCGGTTCGCTCAGCGCGGGGTCGGCGGCGGCGTTCAACATGTACCTCGATCGCGACATCGACGCCCACATGCAGCGCACGGTCAACCGCCCGCTCGTGACGGGAGAGGTCTCGCCGCGCGGTGCGCTGGTCTTCGCGTGGACGCTCGCGGCGGTCTCGACGATCTGGCTGTGGGCCTTCACCAACGTCCTCGCGGCGGGTCTGTCGGCCGCAGCGATCTTCTTCTACGTCGTGATCTACACGATGATCCTCAAGCGCCGCACCGAGCAGAACATCGTCTGGGGCGGCATCGCGGGGTGCTTCCCGGTGCTCATCGGCTGGTCGGCGGTGACGGGTTCGCTCTCGTGGACGCCGTTCATCCTCTTCGCCCTGGTGTTCCTGTGGACGCCCCCGCACTACTGGCCGCTGTCGATGAAGTACGCCGCCCAGTACGACGAGGTCGACGTACCCATGCTCGGCGCGACGCGCAGTGGTTCGCAGGTCGGCCTGCAGGTCATCCTCTACGCGTGGGCCACCGTCGCGTGCTCGCTGCTGCTCATCCCCGTCGCGCCGATGGGCCTGGTCTACACGGTCTCGGCGCTCGTGTTCGGCGGGTGGTTCATCTACGAGTCCCACCGGCTGTACTCCCGTGCCGTGCGCGGCGGAGAGCCCCGGCCGATGCGCGTGTTCCACGCCTCCATCACCTACCTCACCCTGTTGTTCGTCGCGATCGCGGTCGACCCGCTGCTTCCGTTCTGACCGATTCCAGAAAGCGCCCGTCCCGTTCTCGGGGCGGGCGCTTTCTCGTTCCGGATGCCGGTTCCCGGCGTGTCCGAGCGAGCTGGCGCGGTGGCGATCAGCGGTCGGCGTGCGTGCGGGGTGCGTCGACGATGAGGGAGCGGCTCATCTCCACGAGGCCGCCGTCCTCGGGGAGCGAACGGCGCCCGAGGACCCGGAGCTCCTGGGTGCGCCCGGTCGCGACGAACCCGTTTCGGGTGTAGTACTTCCGGGCCGGGGCGGCGCGCTCGGCCACCCAGAGCCGGAGGGTCGTTCCGCGTGTGGCCGCCCAGCCCAGGACCGCGGCGAACAGGGCGTCGGTGACGCCGTTCTCACGCCCGCGCGCGTCCGGGGTCACATACACGCCCGTGAGGACGGGTTCCGGACCGTGCGCATCGCCGAGCTGCGCGCACATCATCCCGAGCCACCGACCCGTCTCGTCCTCGGTGGCCACCAGGCTCGTCGTGTGCGATTGTTCGCCTCGGCGGGCGCGCATCTTCCAGCCTTCGTCCGGGATGAGCAGCGTCTCTTCGACGGTCGCGGTCCACGACACGGGGTTGTCCGTGGCGTTCTCGATGCGGAACGACCGCACCTCTGGCCAGTCGACCTCCCGGGTCGTGCGCAGTGTGAACATCCCTCCACGGTACGCATTCGACCCGTCCTCCGGAGACGCGGAAGCGCCCGCCCCCGGTGAGGGAGCGGGCGCTTTCGGGACGCGGGATCAGCGACGCGTGGCGTCGTCTCCGGCATCGAGCCGGGGCTCGTCGTGGCGAGCGGACGCTGCGGCCTGCGGGGGAGCGGTCGCGGTCGACGGCGTCTCGACGTCGGCATCCTCCACCGCGAGGGGCGTGGCGGTCGTGGCGGGCGCGAACGGGGCGACGGGAGCGGAGCTCTCGGCGACGGTCTCGTCGTCGCTGCTCCAGTCGATGGTCTCGATAGCGACGTCGGGACGGTGGGTGAGCGCGGTGGCGGCGGCGAGGGCGAGGACCGCGACGATGCCGATCGCACCCGCGCCGAGGACGGCGGCGCCGACGACGACCCACGACTGGCCGACGTAGACCTGCACGACAGTGGCGTTCGGATCGTTGAGCACCTGCTCCATCGCGTCGATCCCGTTCAGGACGATCGCGAGTCCGCCGGCGATGGCGGCCAGGGATGCGACGACGAGCACCCAGAACGGGATGCTGGTCACCAGGCGGGGACGGGTCTTCATGGGGAGTACTCCTTGTCGTTCCGACGGGGGGTGTCGGGCGGCGGGTCCCGAAGCGGGGGACGACGGGACGGTGGACACGAAAGTGCCATGTTCGACCATGACCCATGCGCCGGTGTGCTGTGTAGGGGTCGCCGATGAAACGCCTATGAGCGTATAAGGGGGTCCGATCCGCGCCCTGAGGGCATGCGGAGGTGGACATCGCGGTGCCGAGCGGATGCCGGCCGGCGGCGAAGCGGACCGTCGGCGAGAGCGCGTCTCGGCGCAGACCCCGGCCCCGCGTCAGCCGCGGGCGGCCGCCGTCTCGCGTGCGGCATCGTGGCGGCCCGCGGTCGCGGGCTGCTTCAGGCGCAGCACCACGACGGTCATGGTGGCGGCGGTCAGGGCCGCGAGCACCATATGGGTACCGACCGCGAACTCGGGCAGACCGTTGCGTGCCTGGTAGAGACCGACGGCGATCTGAACGAGTTCGACGGCGAGCAGGGCGGTCGCCCAGCGGCGCACCGGCAGGCGCAGACGCCACGCCGCGACGACCACGACGAGCGTCAGCGCGAACAGCGCGTACCCGGGCCACGAGTGCACGTGCTCGAGCACCTCGGCGTCGAATCCGTTGCGCCCGGCGGAGGCGTCACCCGAGTGGGGGCCCGCGCCGGTGGTGAGCACGCCGAAGACGATCGTGAGCGCGAGGACGCCCGTCGTCGCGTGGACCAGGCCGGCGAACCAGCGGGGGACCGCGAGCAGGCGAGGGCCGGCGGGCTGGTTCATCCGCACGAGGAAGGCGGCGCACACCGCCACGAGGGACACCGAGGCGACGTAGTGGAAGCCGACGATGAAGGGGTTGAGGCCGGTGAGCACCGTGATGCCGCCGACGACGGCCTGGGCAACGATCCCCACGAGCACGACGAGCGCGAGCACGAACAGCACGCGGCGCTCGTGCCGCATGCGCCAGACGAGCACCACCACGGCGATGGCGAGGATTCCGACCAGCCCGGTCAGCGTCCGGTTGCCGAACTCGATGACACCGTGGATGCCCATCTCCTGCGTGTTCACGAGCGAGTCGGGCGTGCACTTGGGCCAGGTCGGGCAGCCGAGGCCCGAGCCGGTGAGGCGCACGGCGCCCCCGGTGCCGATGATGAGCACCTCGGCGACGAACGACAACCAGGCGAAAACGCGCACGCGACGGTCGACGTCGGTGGGGAGCCATCCGATCAGGCGGCGCAGAGCGCCGGAGTCGCGGGTGGAGGCGGTGGGGGACGAGGCGGAGGGCATGCGTACGGCTTCCTGGCGTCGAAGTGCTCCTGGCCGTCGGGAGAGTGGGCCTGCCATGCCGAGAGCGGGTGTTGCCTGTAGAATCAAAGGGTCCGGGTGCAGCGCTCACGCGTTCCGCACCCACGACAGTCTAGGCGCGCAGCCAGCGCCTTCGAGCGGGCCCACCAGCGACCTTCCTGAGACTTCGACCGGAGTCCGGAATGCCGGGGCGGATGACACCGTTGTGGCCCGAGAAGGAGAGTGATCACCATGTCCGATGTACTCATCGACCGACCCGAGCTCGAAAGCCTGGGGCAATACGAGTTCGGCTGGCACGACACCGATGCCGCCGGCGCGATCGCGCAGCGCGGGATCAACGAGGACGTGGTGCGCGGGATCTCCGCCCTCAAGTCCGAGCCCGAGTGGATGCTGAAGACGCGCCTGAAGGGCTACCAGCTCTTCGGCCGCAAGCCCATGCCCACCTGGGGTGCAGACCTGTCGGAGATCGACTTCGACAACATCAAGTACTTCGTGCGCTCGACCGAGAAGCAGGCGCAGACCTGGGAAGACCTTCCGGAAGAGATCCGCAACACCTACGAGAAGCTCGGTATCCCCGAGGCCGAGCGTCAGCGCCTCGTCGCCGGCGTCGCCGCGCAGTACGAGTCCGAGGTGGTCTACCACCAGATCCGCGAGGACCTCGAGCAGCAGGGTGTCATCTTCATGGACACCGACACCGCTCTGCGCGAGCACCCCGAATTCTTCGAGGAGTACTTCGGCACCGTCATCCCGGCCGGAGACAACAAGTTCGCCGCTCTGAACACGGCGGTCTGGTCGGGCGGCTCCTTCGTCTACGTCCCCAAGGGCGTGCACGTCGAGATCCCCCTTCAGGCGTACTTCCGCATCAACACCGAGAACATGGGTCAGTTCGAGCGGACGCTGATCATCGCGGACGAGGACTCCTACGTCCACTACATCGAGGGCTGCACCGCTCCGATCTACAAGTCGGACTCGCTGCACTCGGCCGTGGTCGAGATCATCGTGAAGAAGAACGCCCGAGTGCGCTACACGACGATCCAGAACTGGTCGAACAACGTCTACAACCTCGTCACCAAGCGCGCTATCGCGCACGAGGGCGCGACGATGGAGTGGATCGACGGCAACATCGGCTCCAAGGTGACGATGAAGTACCCGTCCATCTACCTGGTCGGTGAGCACGCCAAGGGCGAGACCCTGTCCGTCGCCTTCGCCGGCCCCGGCCAGCACCAGGACGCCGGCGCGAAGATGATCCACATGGCGCCGTACACGCAGTCGTCGATCGTCTCGAAGTCGATCGCTCGCGGCGGCGGTCGAGCGGGGTACCGCGGAGAGGTCCGGGTCGACGCCAGCGCGCACCACTCGGCCAACACGGTG
>JAKOMY010000046.1 GCA_022702225.1 Microbacteriaceae bacterium
GAGAGGAGCTCGAGACAGGAGTAGTGCGTGATCGTCATGCCGAGGGGGCGCAGGACGTCTTCCATCGCCGCACGCAGAGCGCTCGCCGCCTCTTTCAGCAGGTAGCCGAGCGAGGTGTTCAGGTCGATGGACTCTTGCGCCATGTCAGTATTCTGACATACGCTACGTGTCAGATAACTGACACACAAGGAGCGCCTCATGCCCGTCACCGGACCCGACTTCATCTCACTCCAGGTGCGCGACCTCGCCGCCTCCCACGCCTTCTACGAGAAGTACCTCGGCCTGCGCCGTTCGCCCGCCGGCCCTCCCCACGCCGTCGTCTTCGACACCGCGCCGATCGCCTTCGCCCTCCGCGACCTCGCGCCGGGCACCGACCTCACCGGCATCGCCCAGCCCGGAGTCGGCGTCGCCGTCTGGCTCCACGCCACGGAGGTGCAACAGATGCACGACGACCTCGCCGCCGCCGGACACCGGATCGTCACGGCTCCGACCGACGGCCCCTTCGGCCGCACCTTCACCTTCGCCGACCCCGACGGCTACCACGTCACCGTGCACGACAGGGGGTGAGCCCGACCGGGGCTGAGCCCGACCGGGGCGGCGGGTTCCCGGCATCCGGGACCGTCCGGCGGAGTCGGGGCGGGACACGCCGGTTGCCGTGGCTGGGGGGCGGCGTGTCGGCGGTGGACTCCGCGGGGCGGTCGGTCGGGGGCGGTGTCGGGCTGCGGGTTTCTCGGCCGGGCGGGGCGGCGGGTTCCCGGCATCCGGGACCGTCCGGCGGAGTCGGGGCGGGACACGCCGGTTCCCGGGGTCGAGGGACGGCGTGTCGGCGGTGGACTCCGCGGGACGGCGATGCTCGAGCGGAACGGATGCCGTCACCCCGGCCCACGCCCGAATTCACCCGCCCCGATGCCCGCCGCCGGCCGGGCGGAAGCCCAGGAACGGGCGGGTAACGTGGGTGCATGGCGACCACGGCGGGGCGAGGCATCCTGGCTCTCAGCGTCGCCGTGATCCTCCTCGCCGTCGGCACGGTTCTGGCTGTGCTGGTGGATCCGTTTACGCGCGACCAGGTGACGGTCGACCCGACGGCGGAATGGGTCGCGCGCGTGCTGCTGGTCTTCGGCGTGGTCTGGCTGCTGATCGGTGCGATCGCCGCGCGCACGCGTCTGGTTCGACGACCCGGCGCCGCTGCCGCGCGCGCGTCGTGGATCGCCTCCACCCGGCCGTGGCGGTCGCGGGAGTCGAGCCTCGGCCTGCTGCCGCTGGACCGTTGGCTCATGATCCTGGTGCCGGGCGCGCTCCTCGTGATGACGCGGGTCGTCCAGACGCCGCGCGACGGGCTGTGGGGCATCCTCATCGCCGTCGCCGGGTGGCTCGTGTTCGCCGCCACGGTGCGTCTGCTGCTCGGGCGCCGCTCGCCCTGGCCGATCATCGCGGCGGTGGGCGGGGCCCTCGTACTGCGGTGCGTGGTCGCGCTGTCGGCCGTGTCGCTGTCGGGGCCGGACGGCGTCTGGCCGACGATCTGGGCGCAGCCGTGGGTGCGCATCCTCTACCTCGCGGTCGCCTTCGCGCTGGTGGCGTGGGTGTTCGTCGTGGCCGGGTGGTCGCTTTCGGCGCAGCTCGGCCGCCGTCGTGCTGCGGGCGTCGCCCTCGCCGGGATGGGCGTCGGTTACGCCCTGCCCGCGGCGACCATCGCGGTGATGGGGGCGCACGACGCGCTCCGCTCCTGGAACGAGCAGATCGGAGTGCTTCCCTGGGATCTCGCGCGCTTCAGCGGAGCACGCGAAGGGGCGTTTCCCTTCGAGATCATGACGACCACGGCCGTGATCGGCGGGGTCGCGCTGGTGGTCGGCATCCTGCTCGCTCTGCCGCGCCGCGTGTACGGGCGCTGAGCGTCAGCGTCCCAGGGTCTGGTCGAACGGCCCGCCGCGACCGATCTCGCGCACCTCTTTGCCCAGCGGCATGAGCGACACCGGGACCAGTTTGAAGTTCGCGATCCCGAGCGGGATGCCGATGATCGTGACGCACAGCAGCAGTCCGGTGAAGACGTGGCCGAGGGCCAGCCACCATCCGGCGAGGATCACCCAGACGACGTTGCCGAGGAACGAGCCGACTCCCGCCGACCTCTTCGCCACGATCTCACGACCGAACGGCCACAGGGCGTACAGACCGATGCGGAACGACGCGATGCCCCAGGGGATCGTGACGATGAAGATGCACAGCACGACCCCCGCGGCGAGGTAGCCGAGGAAGAGCCAGAAGCCCGAGAGGACGAGCCAGAGGACGTTGAGGATCAGGCGCATGCCTCCATCATCCAGGTGTCGGCTGAATGGCGTGCGGGTTTGACTCTTGGCCCCTAACCCGGGCTCCCTCGACGCGCAACCGCCCCGCGGCGAGCGGGAGGCGCCGTTAGCGTGGGGCCACCGAGGGAAGGAACCGCCATGTCCGACATCACCCGGGCCACGCCCGAACGCCGCGTCCTGTCGAGCTTCACCGACTACACCGGGGCACAAGCCGCCGTCGACCGGTTGTCCGACGCGGGCTTCCCCGTCGAGCACACCGCGATCGTCGGAACCGGCGTGCGGATCGTCGAGCAGGTGACGGGCCGCCTCACGCGCGGTCGCGCGGCCGGGCTCGGAGCCGCGTCGGGGGCCTGGTTCGGCCTGATGATCGGCGTGCTGATCGGTCTGCTCAGCGTCAACGGCTTCCTCGGTTTCGTCTTGCTGGGCCTCGTGCTCGGAGCCGTCTGGGGTGCCGTCTTCGGTTTCGCCGGGCACGCGTTCACGGGCGGACGCCGCGACTTCTCGTCGGTGCAGGGCTTCGAGGCCGAGCGCTGGGACGTGACGGTGGATGCCGAGCACTTCTCGCGCGCGCAGTCGCTGTTGTCGTCGGGTGCGGCGGGGGAGGCGCGGAGCTGAGCCCCGACGGGGCCGATGTCGGAGGCCCCGCCTAGACTTGACCCCGCCATGACCGACGCCTCCACGCCCCTCATCGTCGACGGTCCCGGACCGTCGGCATCCCGACCCGACGCCGACCTCCTCGAGGGGCTGAACGGTCCGCAGCGCGAGGCCGTGACCTATCGCGGCCAGGCGCTGCTCATCGTCGCGGGCGCCGGCTCCGGTAAGACGAGCGTGCTCACGCGGCGCATCGCCTCGCTGCTGCGCACGCGCGAGGCGTATCCCAGCCAGATCCTCGCGATCACCTTCACGAACAAGGCCGCGGGCGAGATGCGCGAGCGCGTGCACCAGCTCATCGGTCAGAAGGCCGACGGCATGTGGATCTCGACGTTCCACTCCGCCTGCGTGCGCATTCTCCGCCGCGAGGCCGAGCAGTTCGGTTTCACCAAGTCGTTCACCATCTACGACTCCGGCGACTCGCGTGCCCTCATCAAGCGTCTCGTCAAAGAGCACGAGGGCGACTCGTTCGGCCTCACCCCGGCCGGTACCCAGAGCCGCATCTCGAAGCTGAAGAACGAGCTGGCGGATGCCGAGTCCTACGCGCGATCCGCGAACATGAGCGACCCGGCCGAGCGCGTGTTCGTCGAGATCTTCGGCTCGTACCAGCGCGAGCTGCAGCGCGCCAACGCCTTCGATTTCGACGACCTCATCGCCCAGACCGTCTACCTGTTCCGGGCGTTCCCGCAGGTGGCCGACCGGTACCGCAAGCGGTTCCGGCACATCCTGGTCGACGAGTATCAGGACACCAACCACGCGCAATACGCGCTCATCCACGAGCTGACACGGCCTCCGGGCGCCGACGCCGAGCCGTTCTCGTCGGGCGGCATGATGATCTTCGACGCCGAGCCGGCGGGCGAAGACGCCGCATCCCTCACCGTCGTCGGTGACTCCGACCAGTCGATCTACGCCTTCCGCGGCGCGAACATCCGCAACATCAACGACTTCGAGCACGACTTCCCCGACGCCCGCACGGTGCTGCTCGAGCAGAACTACCGCTCCACCCAGACCATCCTCACCGCCGCCAACGCCGTGATCAGCCGCAACGAGAGCCGCAAGCCCAAGCAGCTGTGGACCGACGCGGGGCAGGGCCCCGGCATCGTCGGCTACGTCGGTGACGACGAGCACGACGAGGCCCGCTTCGTGGCCGAGGAGATCGACCGGCTCACCGACGAGGGCGGGGTGCGCGCCGGCGACGTCGCGGTGTTCTACCGGACCAACGCGCAGTCGCGGGTCTTCGAGGAGGTCTTCATCCGGGTGGGCCTGTCCTACAAGGTCGTCGGCGGCGTGCGCTTCTACGAGCGCCGCGAGGTCCGCGACGCGGTCGCCTACCTCCGCGTGCTGGCCAACCCCGCCGACTCGGTCTCGCTGCGCCGGGTGCTCAACAC
>JAKOMY010000015.1 GCA_022702225.1 Microbacteriaceae bacterium
TCGTGGAGCGACCTGCGGGCCCGCTACGACGCCGTCGTGGTGGCGACCGGCTCCACCGTGCCGCGCGACCTGGCGATCCCGGGCCGCGACCTCGACGGGGTGCACTACGCCATGGAATACCTCGTCGAGGGCAACAAGGCCGTCGCGGGCGATCAGGTGCCGCACCAGATCACGGCGGAGGGCAAGCACGTCGTCGTCATCGGCGGCGGCGACACCGGAGCCGACTGCATCGGCACGGCGCACCGTCAGGGCGCGTTGAGCGTGACCAACCTCGCGATCGGCAAGCAGCCCCCGTCCGAGCGCCCGGCCGAGCAGCCCTGGCCGATGATGCCGAACCTCTTCGAGATGGCATCCGCTCACGAAGAGGGCGGAGAGCGTTCCTTCCTCGCCTCGACCGTGGAGTTCCTCGGCAACGCCGCGGGAGAGGTGCGCGCCCTGCGCGTGGCCGAGACCGAGTACGTCGACGGACGACGCGTGCCCAAGAGCGGCACCGAACGCGAGATCCCGGCCGACCTGGTGCTCATCGCGATGGGCTTCACCGGCCCGGAGCGCGAGCACCTCGAGAGCCAGCTCGGCACGCAGTTCACGAACCGCGGCAACGTGGAACGCGACGCGACCTACGCCACCACCACCCCGGGAGTGTTCGTCGCCGGCGACGCCGGTCGCGGACAGTCCCTGATCGTGTGGGCCATCGCCGAAGGCCGCGCGGCCGCCGCCGAGGTCGACACGTTCCTCATGGGCGAGACGGTGCTGCCCGCACCGGTGCGCCCGACCGATGTCGCCATCGGCCTCCTGCCCGCCTAAGCTGGCAAGGGCCGATCGGCCACTTCCCGAAAATTTCACGGAGCTTGAAACCGGATGAGACGCGCCAAGATCGTCGCAACACTCGGGCCCGCCACGTCGTCGTATGAGATGGTTCGCGCCATCATCGACGCCGGCGTCGATGTCGCCCGCCTGAACCTGAGCCACGGAGACTACTCCGTGCACGACGCCAACTTCGCCAATGTGCGCAAGGCGGCGGAAGACGCCGGACGCCCGGTCGCCGCCCTGGTCGACCTGCAGGGCCCGAAGATCCGTCTCGGCAAGTTCGAGAACGGCCCTCACGACCTGCTTCCCGGCGACATCTTCAAGATCACCATCGAGGACATCCTCGGCACCAAGGAGATCGTCGGCACCACGTTCAAGGGCCTGCCCCAGGACGTCCGCCCCGGCGACTTCCTGCTCATCGACGACGGCAAGGTCCGCGTCGAGGTCGTCGAGACCGACGGCACCGTCGTCACCACCAAGGTCATCGTCGGCGGCCCGGTCTCCAACAACAAGGGCATCAACCTGCCCGGCGTGGCCGTGAACGTCCCCGCCCTGAGCGAGAAGGACGAGGCGGACCTCCGCTGGGGCCTGAACGCCGGCGCCGACCTCATCGCCCTCTCGTTCGTCCGCGATGCGAAAGACATCGAGCGCGTGCACGAGATCATGGCCGAAGAGGGACGCTACGTGCCCGTCATCGCCAAGATCGAGAAGCCGCAGGCGGTCGACAACCTCGAAGAGATCATCGACGCGTTCGACGGCATCATGGTCGCCCGCGGCGACCTCGGCGTCGAGCTGCCGCTCGAGGCCGTGCCGATCGTCCAGAAGCGCGCGGTCGAGCTGGCCCGCCGCATGGCGAAGCCCGTCATCGTCGCGACGCAGATGCTCGAGTCGATGATCACCAGCCCGGTTCCCACGCGCGCCGAGACCAGCGACGTCGCCAACGCCGTCCTCGACGGCGCGGACGCGGTCATGCTCTCGGGTGAGACCAGCGTGGGCGACTACCCGGTCGTGGTCGTCGAGACCATGGCCCGCATCGTCGCCTCGACCGAGGAGCACGGCCTGGAGCGCATCGCGCCCCTGACCAACAAGCCCCGCACGCAGGGTGGCGCCATCACCCTCGCCGCCGTCGAGGTCGCCGACTTCGTCGAGGCGAAGTTCCTCTGCGTCTTCACCGAGTCGGGAGACTCGGCGCGTCGCATGTCGCGCCTGCGCTCGACCATCCCGATGATCGCGTTCACGCCCGAGCCCGGCATCCGCCGTCGTCTCGCGCTGACGTGGGGTGTGCGTTCGACCCTGGTCGAGCACGTGTCGCACACCGACAAGATGTTCCTGCAGGTCGACGACTATCTCCTGAGCCACAAGCTGGCCGAGGTGGGAGACAAGGTCGTCGTGATCTCGGGTTCCCCTCCCGGAATCGCGGGCTCGACGAACGACCTGCGCGTGCACCGCGTCGGCGACGCCGTCCACGGCGCGGCCCCGGTCTACAAAGAGGTTTGACCCTCGAAGGCGCGCGCCGGGTCCGCCCGGCGCGCGCCTTCGCGTTCCCACCCCGGCGTCCACGCCGGTAAGTTGGGTACGCAACACCTGCCGGTGTGGCGGAATGGCAGACGCGGGGCACTCAAAATGCTCTGTCGAAAGACGTGTGGGTTCGAGTCCCACCACCGGTACCCGAGACAGCACCCGAGCGATCGGGCTGTGATCCGGGGCTTCGCGCCCCACCAGACTTAGGATGGTTCCGTGACTGATCAAGAAGCCGTTCCGGCCAACGCTCCGGCCGCCCCCCGACGCGTCGTGGTCGCGGAGGACGAGTCGCTCATCCGCCTCGACATCGTCGAGATTCTTCGCGACAACGGCTTCGACGTCGTGGGCGAGGCCGGCGACGGCGAGACCGCCGTCCAGCTCGCCACCGAGCTTCGTCCCGATCTCGTGATCATGGACGTCAAGATGCCGCAGCTCGACGGGATCAGCGCCGCCGAGAAGCTCAGCAAGAACCACATCGCCCCCGTCGTGCTCCTCACCGCTTTCAGCCAGAAGGAGCTCGTCGAGCGCGCCAGCGAGGCCGGCGCCCTGGCGTACGTCGTGAAGCCGTTCACGCCGAACGACCTGCTCCCCGCGATCGAGATCGCCCTCGCTCGCTACGAGCAGATCATCACGCTCGAGGCCGAGGTCGCCGATATGGTCGAGCGCTTCGAGACCCGCAAGCTCGTGGACCGCGCGAAGGGCCTGCTCAACGAGAAGATGGGGCTGAGCGAGCCCGAGGCTTTCCGCTGGATCCAGAAGGCGTCGATGGACCGCCGCCTCACCATGCAGGACGTCGCCAAGGCGATCATCGAGCAGTTGGCCCCCAAGAAGGCCTAGTCAGAATTCCTCGACGAATGGATGCCGCTTCGGTGGCATCCATTTTTCGTTTCGGCGTGTACCGGGTGGGGTCAGGATCGTGGGGTCCACCGAGACATCGCGTCGGAGGAGAACCCTTCGACGAGCCCGGGGGCCTCGCGGCGTCAGGGACGCGGGGCGTCCTTGATCATGTTGGTGATGCGGATCGTCGAGCAGCGGCGGCCCTGCTCGTCGGAGACGGCGATCTCGTGCACGGTGAGCGAGCGGCCGAGGTGGACCGGCGTGCACACGCCCGTCACGATCCCCGATGTCGCCGAACGGGTGTGCGTGGCATTGATGTCGATGCCGACGGCGAGCTTGCCCGACCCGGCGTACAGGTTCGCGGCCATCGAGCCGAGCGACTCGCCCAGCACGACGTAGGCGCCGCCGTGCAGCAGGCCGACCGGCTGCGTGTTGCCCTCGACCGGCATGGTGGCGACGCTTCGCTCGACCGAGAACTCGACCCACTCGATGCCCATCTTCTCGGCCAGGGCGCCCATTCCGCGCTCCTTCGCCCAGTCGAGGCCGGAAGTCGTGTCGGGGGTCGTGGAGGTCATCATCGCCTTCGATCGGGCCGGGGCCGGGGGAGTGTCCGTGGTTCTCGTTACGCTGGAGGGGTGACGGATGCCGAAAAGCCTACTCTCCTCGTCGTCGACGGCCATTCGCTGGCGTATCGGGCGTTCTACGCCCTGCCGGTCGACAACTTCTCGACGAAGGACGGCCAGCACACCAACGGCATCTACGGCTTCCTGTCGATGTTCGTCAACCTCGTCAAGGCCGAGAAACCCACGCACCTCGCCGTGGCGTTCGACACCTCGCGCCAGTCGTTCCGCACCCGCGAGTACGCCGAGTACAAGGCGAATCGCAGCGAGTCGCCCGCCGAGTTCAAGGGCCAGATCCCTCTCCTGCAGGACTGCCTGCGTGCGATGGGCGTGCCGGTGCTCGCGAAAGAAGACTTCGAGGCCGACGACATCCTCGCGACCCTCGCCACACAGGGTGAAGAACAGGGCTTCGAGGTGCTCGTGTGCTCGGGCGACCGCGACACGATCCAGCTGGTCACCGACGACGTGACGCTGCTCTACCCGAACGTGCAGGGCGTCTCGCAGCTCAAGCGGTACGACACCGCCGCCGTGATCGAGAAGTACGGCCTGCCGCCCGCGCAGTACCCCGAGATCGCGGCGCTGGTCGGCGAGACCAGCGACAACCTGCCGGGTGTGCCCAAGGTCGGCGAGAAGACCGCGGTCAAGTGGCTGACGCAGTGGGGCTCGCTCGACGCGCTTCTCGACAACGCCGACAAGATCACCGGTGTGGTGGGCGGCAATCTGCGAGAGCACATCGACGGCGTGCGCCGCAACCGCACCCTCAACCGTCTGCTGCGCGACGTCGAGCTGCCCGTCGGCCCGCGAGACCTCAAGATGCACCCGCTCGACGCCCAGGCGGTGCGCGACATCTTCGCGCGCCTCGAGTTCCGCACCCTGCTGCCGCGCGTGTTCGACGCGCTCGGTGGCGACGCCGGCGAGGGAGAGGAACAGCGCCCCACCGCGACCGCTCCGGCCGCCGAGCGTCTCGACGCCGAGGCCCTGGCAGCCTGGGCCGCCGCGGCCGAGGGCCCGGTCGGCGTCACTGTCACGCTCGAGGGCTCGCAGCCCACCGCGATCGGTCTCGCCTCGGCCGACGCCGCGGTCGAGACCGAGTGGACGGATGCCGTGGGCGACGCGCTCGCGTCGTGGCTGGCATCCGATGCCCCCAAGGTGTTTGCCGATGCCAAGCCGCAGATCAAGGCGCTGGCCCGCCGCGGCCTGACCGTCGGTGCTCTCGCGTTCGACGTCGTGCTCGCGGGGTGGCTCGTGCGGCCGAGCTTCCCCGACAAGACCCTCGGCGACCTCGTGGAGCGCGTGCTCGACGAGAAGCTCCCCGTGGCGGATCCCACCCAGCTCGTCCCCGAGACCGAGGGGGCGACCCCCGGGCAGCTGTCGTGGTTCGCCCGCCGGGTGGCCGAGGCCCAGCGGGCCGAGCTCCCCGGCCGCGTCGCCGAGGTGCTGGACGACATCGAGCTGCCCACGCTCACGGCCCTGGCCGACATGGAGCTCGCCGGCGTCGCCGTCTCGCACGAGAAGCTGTCGAGCTTCTCCGGCGAGCTGGCCGCCCGCGCCGACGCCCTGGCGCGCGACGCCTACGCAGCGATCGGTCATGAGGTCAACCTCGGCTCGCCGAAGCAGCTGCAAGAGGTGCTGTTCGACGAGCTGCAGCTGCCGAAGACCCGCAAGACGAAGAGCGGGTACACGACGGATGCCGCGGCCCTCGCCGACCTGCAAGAGAGCGCCGACCACCCCTTCCTCGACCTGCTGCTGCGCCACCGTGAGGCGACGAAGCTGAAGCAGATCATCGACGCCCTCGACGCCGCGACCGGTGCGGACGGCCGCATCCACACCACCTACGTGCAGACCGGCAGCCAGACCGGGCGTCTGTCGAGCACCGACCCGAACCTGCAGAACATCCCGATCCGCACCGAAGAGAGCCGGCGCATCCGCGCCGCGTTCGAAGTCGGCGAGGGCTACGAGACGCTGCTCACGGCCGACTACTCGCAGATCGAGATGCGCATCATGGCGCACCTCTCCGGCGACCCGGGGCTCATCGAGGCGTTCAACTCCGGTGAGGACCTCCACCGCTTCGTCGGCGCGCGCGTCTTCGGCGTCGAACCCGAAGACGTCACCCCGGCGATGCGCACCAAGGTCAAGGCGATGTCGTACGGCCTCGTCTACGGGCTCTCGGCGTTCGGTCTGTCGAAGCAGCTGCGCATCGAGCAGTCCGAAGCCAAGAAGCTCATGCTCGAGTACTTCGCCCGCTTCGGCGCGGTGCGCGATTACCTGCGGGGCTCGGTCGAGCAGGCGCGGCAGGACGGCTACACCGAGACCATCTTCGGCCGGCGTCGCCCGTTCCCCGACCTCACGAGCATGAACCGCGTCCTTCGCGAGAACGCCGAGCGCGCGGCTCTCAACGCCCCCATCCAGGGCAGTGCCGCCGACATCATGAAGGTCGCCCTGTTCCGCATCCGCGACGAGCTCGCGGCCGCGGGCCTGCGTTCGCGCGTGCTGCTGCAGATCCATGACGAGCTCGTCGTCGAGGTGGCGGCGGGGGAGTGGGATGCCGTCGAGCAGATCGTCCGCGCACGCATGGCCGACGCGGCCGATCTTTCCGTACCGCTCGACGTGCAGATCGGCCGCGGCGGCGATTGGGACGAAGCGGGGCACTAGCGGCTCCGGCCGCCCGCGCCCGCGAACCTAGGGCCCGGCGACCCGGCTGACCGGAGGAGATCCCGAGAACGGGAGCACCCACGGTGGCCACAGGCTCCTCTGTTCCCGGATCTCCTCCTGTCAACTCACTCCGCGCCGCTGCGCACGGGGGGACGTGCGGACCGGTCCCAGCTTCCCTAGGCTCGGAGGATGACTGACGCACAACGCACCCCCACGCCGATCGACACGATCGCCGACGCGTGGGTCGACACCCTGGCCGAGCGTGAACCGACTCTCGCGACCTACATCGGGCGTTTCGAGCACAACGGACGCTTCGGCGACTACAGCCCCCAGGGTGCCGAGGCCCTCATCGCCGACGCCCGCGCGACCAAAGCGGCCCTCGACGGCGCCGACGCAGTCGATGCGATCGACACCGTCACCAAGATGGACCTGGGCCGCGAGCTCGCGCTGATGATCGAGCAGCACGAGGCGAAGACGCACCTGCGCGACCTGAACGTCATCGCGTCTCCCGCGCAGGACATCCGCTCGACCTTCGACCTCATGCCGACGGCGACCGTCGACGATTGGTCGACCATCTCGGCGCGGCTCAAGGCCCTGCCGGGCGCGATCGACGGCTACATCTCGACCCTTCGTCAGGGCATCAGCGAGGGCATCGTTCCCGCTCGCCGCCAGGTGACCGAGGTGGTCACGCAGATCGCCCGCTACACCTCCGACACGGGGTTCTTCGCCGAGTTCGTGGGCGAGGCTGCTCCCGACGAGGGCCAGCTGCCGGCATCCCTCGCTCGAGACCTCTCGACCCACGCCAACGCCGCACGCGTCGCGTACGACTCGCTGGCGTCGTTCCTGTCGTCGGA
>JAKOMY010000161.1 GCA_022702225.1 Microbacteriaceae bacterium
AGCTCGCGGCCAGCAGCGCGATGATCGCGAAGGCGTTCAGGACCAGCACGATCCCGTTGATCACCGCTTCGAAGGTGCCCAGCTGATCGGCGACCGTCGTGCCGGTGTAGCCGGCGTCGGTGAGCGCGGCCTTCACGTCGGTCACGTTCGCGCCCGCTGCCATCGTCGCGCTTGCCGAGGCGTACCGGTCGAGCTGGTCGGCGGGGACGCCGGTGTTCTGCGCGGCCGACAGTGCATTCTCGAGCGCGGCGTTCGTCCTCAGCGTCGTGGTGCTGCCGAAGGCCTCCTCGGTCACCCCGGTCACCGTCGCCTCGACCGTGTGTTGCGTGCGCACCGGATCGGTGACCGCGATGGTCACGGTGGCACCCACGGCCGCTTCGGCGTCGGCGAAGCCCATCGGCGCCACCAGGGCGTCGGGCAGGGCGACCTCCAACGTCTCGGTACCGTCGTCGGGCGCTGCCCCCGCTCCCAGCTGCGGCGTCTGTCCCGCCACGAGGCTCCCGGCCCGCGCGACATACGGGTAACCGCCGGGCGCCTGCACGTAGTCGATCGTCACGGACTTCACCGGTACGACCCGCGCGATACCCGGCACCGCTGCGAGCGTCGTGATGTCCTGATCCGTGAGCGCTGTCACCTCGCTCGTCGTTCCGGGAGGGCCCGACTGACGCCCCGACGAGATGGCACCCGGATCGTATTTCTGAGGACCCGTGGATGCCGTAGCGTCGGTGCTCGTCTTCGTCACGGTCAGCGCATCGGAGGCGCCCATCGCGCTGACGGTGCTGTCGATGAAGGCGTTGATGCCGGTTCCGAGCCCGTTGGTGATGGTGAGGGTGAAGGCGCCGACGAAGATCGCCAGCACCGTCAGGATCGTGCGGGTCTTCGAGCGGAAGGTGTTGGCGACGGCGGTGCCGACGAGGTCGAGGATTTTCATGCCGCGCTCCGCTCTTCGGCGACGATCAGGCCGTCGCGGATCTGCACGCGGCGGTCGCACCGCGCCGCCAGGTCTTCGTCGTGCGTCACCACGATCAGGGTGATGCCGTGCTCGCGATTGAGGCGGAAGAGGATGTCCTCCACGACCGCTCCGGTCGCCGAGTCGAGGTTGCCGGTGGGCTCGTCGGCGAAGATCACCTGCGGGTCGTTCACGAGCGCCCGCGCGATCACCGCGCGCTGCTTCTGTCCGCCCGACAGAGCGGTGGCCTTGTTGCGGGCCTTGTCGCCCATGTCGAGCTCGGCCAGGGCGGCCAGCCCTCGACGCTTGCGCTCGGCGCGTCCCACACCGGCGATCTTCAGCGGCAGCACGACGTTGTCGAACACCGACGCGGTCGGCGTCAGGAAGAACTGCTGGAACACGAAACCGAAGGTCTTGTTGCGCGTGCGGTTGAGCCGGCGTCCACGCAGGGTCGTGGCATCCACTCCGTCGAGGCGCACGGTGCCGCGCGTAGGTGCGTCCATCAGTGCCAAGAGGTGCATGAGCGTGGACTTGCCCGAGCCGCTCTTACCGAGGATCGCGATGCTCTCGCCGCGCTGGATGTCGAGGGTCACCCCGCGCAGCGCGTCGAAGCGGGCGGAACCTCGGCCGTACGACTTGTGCAGATCGGTGACCGACAGGAGTGGGGGAGCAGGATCGGATGCCATGACCTCACCCTCGCGCTCGGACCCCGGATGCCGCGTCCCACCGCCGGGGAGGACGCCTCCCCCCACGGGGGTATTCGGCAATGACCCGCCGGGGCGATCGCCGGGAGGGGAGGGAGGGGACAGACTGGTCGGGTGAGCGCCCCCGGATCGACGATGCCCGCGCGTCGCGCGATGCGGGCGGCGCGTCCGTGGCTCGTCGACCTCGGCTTCGCCTTCCTCATCGTCGGGCCCGCGTTCGCGCCCATCCCCGTCGCCGAGATGCGTCCGGCGAACACCCTCGCCCTCGTCCTGGTGCTGCTTCCGGCCGCGGTGCTGCCGCTGCGGCGCGTGCGTCCCCGGGTCGCGCTCGCCGCGTGCGCGGCGCTGTACCTGGGGGCGTTGAGCCTGGGAACCCTCTCTCCCGGCGCGACCCTCGCGCTGATCGTCTCGATGTACGCCGTCGCCCAGCGAACGACCCGGCGGGTGTCGGTCCCGGCCGGCCTCGTGGCCGTGGTGGTCGTGGCGGGGGTGAGCATCGCCATCACGCTCGTCACCGGCATGGACACGCGTTTTCTTCAGGTGGCCCTCGCCCTCGCCCTCGCGGGGGCGGTCGGCGACGCATCCCGATCGCGACGCGCGTACGTCGAAGCGGTGGAGGAGCGGGCACGACGGGCCGAAGAGACCCGTGAGGCCGAGGCCCGTCGGCGCGTCACCGAGGAGCGCCTGCGCATCGCGCGCGACCTGCACGACGCGGTCGCGCACCGCATCTCGGTCATCAGCCTCAACGCCGGCGTCGCGTCGTCGTCTCTCGAGACGCGCCCCCAGAAGGCACGTGAGGCGCTCGCCACCATCCGCACCACCTCGCGCGACGTGCTCGGCGAGATCGGCGGGATGCTCAGCGTGCTCCGCACCCCCGACGAGGCCGTGGCCCTCGAACAGCCCGGGCTCGCGCGCGTTCCCGAGGTCGTCGAGTCGGTGCGCGTGGCGGGGTGGGACGTCGTGGTGCGCGACGAGATCGGAACGGATGCCGAGGCCTCCGGCATCCCGATCGGAATCGGCATCGTGGCCTATCGCGTCGTGCAGGAGGGCCTCACGAACGCGATGAAGCACGGCAGCACGCGCCGCGCGCACGTCCTGATGCGTCGCGACGGGGACGTTCTCGAAGTCGTCGTCACGAACCCCCTGGATCGCATGCCCGACCCCGAGGACGCACCGCCGACGTCGGGGTTCGGGCTCCTCGGTCTGCGCGAGCGCGTCGACGCCGTGCGCGGCGAGCTCGACGCCGGCCTCGCCCCCGGCGGCTACCGGCTGGCCGCGCGTCTTCCCCTCCCCGCCGCCGCTCGATCGGAGACCGCCCCGTGACCACCGTGATCGTCGTCGACGACCAGTCGCTCATCCGCTCCGCCGTTCGCGATCTGCTCGACGCAGCCGACGGGATCACGGTCGTGGGCGAGGCCGTCGACGGCGAGACTGCTGTCGCGCTCGCCCGGCACCTCCGACCCGATGTGGTCGTGTGCGACATCCGGATGCCGCGGATGGACGGTATCGACGCCACCGCGGTGATCTGCGCCGACCCGGCCCTCACCGACACCCGGGTGCTCATCCTGACCACCTTCGAGGAGGACGAGTACGTCGTTTCGGCTCTGCGGGCCGGGGCGAGCGGGTTCATCGGCAAGGGCGCCGAGCCCGACGACATCGTGCGGGCGGTGCG
>JAKOMY010000172.1 GCA_022702225.1 Microbacteriaceae bacterium
CCCGCCTACGGCTCGTTGGCGAAGAGCCCCCGCAGCAGGTCTTCGAAGTACTCGGGTGTCACGGCGATCGGGCCCGCGTAGGCGTGGTCGAATCCGGCGATCGCGTACAGCAACAGGGCCACGAACAGCGCGAGCATGCTGGACATCAACAGGTGCACCCGGAGGTTTCGCACCTCGATCAGGCCGAGGAGGATCGCGTTGAGCACCGCACCTACGCCCAGCACGATCCACAGCACACTCGGCAGCGCGAGGTGGGTGAGCGCGATGCGGTCGCGGCGGTTCTCCACCAGCAGCTGGAACTGATCGAGGGACTGCTGCACGTAGAGGGTCTCGGCGGCCGTCGTCGGCTGCACGGCGCCGATCGCCCGCTGCATGGCCGAGACATTGGCATCCGTCTCGGCGGGAATCTCCAGACGCCGCTGTCGGGGCCAGTCCAGGTCGATGACGTTGCGGGCGTACTGGGTGATCTGGGCCTGCAGTTCGTCGCCTTGCGGGTCGGGGAGCAGCGCCGCGGTGCGGTACAGCGAGGCGAGCGACGACGACTCCTCGAGCACGACGCCGTCGACCTCGGTGAAGTTGCCGTAGGCCGCCGTGGCGATGAGCGCGAGGGTCACGCCGTAGAAGACGCCGTAGACGCCTACCGCGTAGCTGAGCACGCGGTCCCACTCCTCACCGCGCGGTGCCGCCCGGCGTACCCACCTCCGCAGGGCCAGCAGGATCGCGCACGAGCCTCCGACGACCAGGACGATGAACAGCGGCAGCCCCAGATACATGGGGAGGTCGTACAACCACATCGGCAGGCCTCTCGAAGGGCGTACCCCGACGCCGTCGTCGCACAGTACCAACGGGGAAGCGGCTTGCGCACGTGGCGGTGGTTCGTCGGCGAGTCAACCGGTTTGGACCGCCGCCCCGACCGGACGAGACTGGGAGTATGTCCGACGACAGCTCCTCCTCTGTGTACACGTTGTGGGCGGTTTTCCGCCGCGATCCCGAAAACGCGGTCACCGCCACCGACGCGACCGAACTGGCCGATCTCGTCTCGCTGATCGAGGCCGACGGCGTCACCGTGCGCGGCTTCTACGACGTGAGCGGCCTGCGTGCCGATGCCGACCTCATGGTCTGGTTGTACGGCGAAGACCCGCAGGCCCTTCAGCGCGACCTGCGGCGCCTCCGCCGCACCGACCTGCTCAAGAACCTCCTCCCCACCTGGAACGCGATGGGGGTGCACCGCGACGCGGAGTTCAACCGCTCGCACGTGCCCGGCTTCCTCCGCGGTATCGAGGCGCAGCAGTGGCTGTGCCTGTACCCCTTCGTGCGCAGCTACGAGTGGTACCTCCTGCCCGAGGCCGAGCGCCGCGAGATGCTCATCGAGCACGGCAAGAAGGGCTCGGCGTACAAGGGCGTCATCGCCAACACGGTGGCGTCGTTCGCCCTCGGCGACTACGAGTGGCTCCTCCCCATGGAAGCGGACGTCCTCACCGACCTCGTCGACATGATGCGTGACCTGCGGTACACAGAGGCCCGTCGCCACGTGCGCGAGGAGGTGCCGTTCTACACCGGTCGGCTGGTCACTCTCGACGAGATCCCCGAGATCCTTCAGTGACCGCGCCCCTGCGTCTCGGCACTCGCCGCAGCAACCTGGCGATGACCCAGTCGCAGATGGTCGCCGATGCCGTCTCAGCGGTATCCGGTCGTCCCGTCGAGCTGGTGCCGATCGTCTCGGAGGGCGACGTCAACCGCGCCTCGCTGTCGCAGCTGGGCGGACGCGGGGTGTTCGCGAACGGTCTGCGGGAGGCGCTCGCCGCGGATCGCTGCGACTTCCTCGTGCACTCGCTCAAAGACCTGCCGACCCAGCAGCCCGACGGTCTGGTCATCGCGGCGACGCCCGCGCGGGCAGATGCGCGCGACGTGGTCGTCACCCGCGACGGCACCCCGCTGGGCGCTCTCGCCGCCGGTGCGCGTGTGGGCACCGGCTCGCCCCGTCGTATCGCCCAGGCGCTGCGCCACAACCCGGGAGTCGACATCCACGACATCCGCGGCAACGTCGACTCGCGTCTCGCGCGGGTGCGCGATGGAGAGCTGGATGCCGTGATCCTCGCGGCCGCGGGCATCTCGCGGCTCGGCGGCGACCTCGGTGGCCTTCTCGCCGAAGAGCTCGGTCTGTCGGAGTGGCCGACCGCTCCGGGACAGGGCTCGCTCGCCGTCGAGACCCGCGACGACATCGATCCCGAGATCTACGCCGCACTCGCCCGGTTGGACGACGAACTCACCCGCGTGGCCATCACGGCCGAGCGCACGGTCCTCTCGGCGCTCGACGCCGGGTGCAGTGCCCCCGTGGGCACGCACGCCTCGCTTGCCGAGGGCGACCTGCGTCTGCGCGCGATCGTCTACGCGCTCGATGGGACACAAAGGATCGGCGTAGACCGGACGGTGCGTCTCGACCCGGGGTATGGTGGGGACACTACGGGCAGTGGCAATGGAGCGGATGCTGCCGACGACGGGGGACCGATCGCGCAAGCGACGCGAGCGGGCCGAGAAGCCGCGCGTCGGTTGCTCGAACGCGGGGCGGCCGACCTGGTACCACGAGAGTCGACCACATGAACGAAGGCCACCAGCACACGCCGAACCCCACGACGGGCAGCGTGCCGAAACCGCTTGCCGGTCGACGCGTCCTCGTTCCCCGAGGGGGCCCCTGGGGCGACGGCGTCGCCGCGAGCCTTCGACAGCTCGGCGCCGTGCCCGTCATCGCGCCGCTGATCAACTTCGCACCCACGAATGATCAGGCGACCCTCGACGAGGCCCTCGCCGATCTCGCCGCCGGCGCCTTCGACTGGCTGACGCTCACGAGCGCCACCACCGTCGACGTGCTGTACGCCTACAAGGCGGTCATCCCCGCCGAGACGAAGGTCGCGGTCGTCGGTGAGACCACCGCGGCCGCGATGCAGGCCGTCGGCTACCACGTCGATCTCGTCCCCGAGCGCGACAACTCGGCCCAGGGCATGGCCGAGCAGATGATCGAGCTCGAGACCGAGCCGCGGAAGGTCCTCACCCTCCGAAGCGAGATCGCCAAGCCCGTGCTCACGCGCCTGCTCATCGAGGCCGGGCACGATGTCCGCAGTGTCGTCGCCTATCGCACGGTCGGGGTCCCGGTCACCGAGAAGATCGCCGGCGACGTGCAGTCGGGGCGCATCAACGCGATCCTCGTCACCAGTGGCTCGGTCGCCGAGCAGGTCGTCGAGCAGTTCCCCGAGGTTCCGGCATCCACCGTCATCGCCGCGATCGGTCCGCGCACCGCCAAAGACGCCAAGCGCGCCGGACTCAGCGTCGACGTCGTGGCCGAGACCCAGACGGTCGACTCCCTCATCGACGCCGTCGCCCGCTTCCCTCTGAACACCGACGAATCGACCCCATGAGCTTTCCCGAGCACCGTCCGCGGCGTCTGCGCCGCACCCCCGCCGTCCGTCGCCTCGCTCGAGAAACGCACCTCGTGCCCTCGCAGCTCGTGCTGCCGATGTTCGTGCGCGAGGGAATCACCGAGCCGAGCCCGATCGGTTCGATGCCGGGCATCGTGCAGCACTCGATGGACTCGCTCCGCCGTGCGGTCGCCGAGGCGGCCGAGCAGCGCATCGGCGGGGTCATGCTCTTCGGCGTGCCCGAGACGCGCGACGCCGTGGGCTCCGGGGCCGACGACCCGAACGGCATCCTGAACCTCGCCACCGAGGCCGTGGTGGCCGAGGTCGGCGACGCGGTGGTCGTGCAGACCGACCTGTGTCTCGACGAGTTCACCGATCACGGCCACTGCGGCGTGCTGCGCGAAGACGGCGCCGTCGACAACGACGCCACTCTCGAGCGCTACACGGCGATGGGTCTGGCGCAGGCGCGCGCGGGCTCGGCCATGCTGGGCCTGTCGGGAATGATGGACGGCCAGGTCGGTGCGGTGCGTGAGGCGCTGGATGCCGAGGGCTTCACCGACACGATGATCCTGGCCTACTCGGCGAAGTACGCGGGCGCGTTCTACGGCCCCTTCCGCGAGGCCGTCGACTCGCAGCTGAAGGGCGACCGCCGCTCGTACCAGCTCGACCCCGGCAACGGCCGCGAGGGCGTGCGCGAAGCGCTGCTCGACGTCGAAGAGGGCGCCGACGTCGTCATGGTCAAGCCGGCCCTGCCGTACCTCGACGTGCTCGCCGACGTGAAGGCCTCCGTCGACGTCCCCGTGTGGGCGTACCAGGTGTCGGGCGAGTACGCGATGGTCGAGGCCGCCGCCGCCCACGGCTGGATCGATCGCCGGGGCGCGATCATGGAGAGCCTGCTCGGCATCCGCCGCGCCGGTGCCGACGCGATCCTGACGTACTGGGCCGTCGAGGCCGCCCGGTGGCTGCGCGCCGAGCTCTGAGCCCTGTCTTGCGGGGTCGTCGGGTGGCCGTGAAGCGCCCGGAT
>JAKOMY010000201.1 GCA_022702225.1 Microbacteriaceae bacterium
ACGGACACGGATACGCCGACCCCGGTCTCCACGATGACCCAGGTCTCGACGTCTGCGGCTCGCCGCAGCAGGCCGATCTCCACCTCGGTGGCGACGCCGACGCCGTGCACCACGGAGTCGCGCACGCAAGCGCTGACCCCGATACCCGCGCTGCGGTGGTCTTCATCGTCGGGATGAACGGTTGCGCCGTGCTCGGTGACGCACCAGGCGAAGACACACCCCCGGGCGTCTCGGATCTGTTCGTTTCGCCGTGCAGTCATGCGTGACACCTCTCTGTCGGGGCCGCCGCTGTCGGCGACCCTGAAACCGGTGGGCACGAACGCATTACATCGCGAACCTCCGACACCGCCCTCACCGACCGGGAGGGAGACCCTTCGGCGGGGTGGGGATCAGGTCGCGAAGCGGGATGCCGAGCACGTCCGAGAGCGCGACGAGGGTCCGAAGGCGCGGATTCGCGGCGGTGCCGGGATTGGACTCGCCCTTTTCGAGCTTCCGATAGGTGAAGGTCGCGAGGCCCGCCGCGTGGGCGACCTGCTCCTGGGACATTCGCTTCTCGGCGCGGGCGCGGATCATTCGCACGCCCAGCTCGCGGGCGAACTCTGTCCAGGGGTCGGGCGCGTCGTTCATGAGACCAGCTTGATCGGCGGTCAACGCTCACATGAACATGTTTACATGCCTCCCATCGACACGCGGGGCTCTCCGTCGCGGTGACCCGAACGGGTGGCACGCCTGCGCAACCAGGTGAGGTGGCGGGTGAGCATCGGGGCGCCGGGGGCTCGCTGTCTCGGGGCGAGCGCGCGGACGACCCGCGACGGCATGCGGCTTTCGCCGGTTTCACCCGACACCGCACGACCAGGCGCCGGGGCCGGGCACCCGACCGAGGCATGAGAGTCCCGCCGCCCATCGGCCTCCCGTCCGCGGAACAGGGCTCCCGAAGAGCCCTCTAAGCGGCGAACGAGAAGCGCTCAGCGCTGTGCGTCTCACTCACCGAGTCGCCCGAACCCCGGCCGCGGCTCACCCCCTGACGGCGCCGTCTCCGCGCCCCGGACATCGACGTCCCTCGGCTGGGTCGCGGGTGCCGACGCCCGATGGGCGCGCCCGCCCACACCCCCGATCCACCGGCGAGATCCACACTCCCCTGCTTCCGGGGAGGACGGAGAGCGACGTGGAGAGGGTGATGCGGAAGGGGTGAGAAGGGGATGACGCGGGGGGTGAAAGAGGTCACATTCGCCACCTCGTCGCGCGCATCACCCCCAGGATCGTCTCGACGAGGCGTCGCTTCGCCACGTCGACCGCCGACCCACCCGAAGGGGCGGCGGTCCTTCCCCACATGGAGGTTCGAATGTTGATCGACGCGGATGCCGCTCCCACCGGCGCACGAGCCGCCCGCCGCACGAGCCGGTTCTGGGCGCCACGCCCCGAGGCGCTGGACCGCCTCGGAGCGGCCTTGGGCAGTGACGTCGTCCTGCTTCGCGGCCCGGCCGGCGTCGGGAAGACGTCGCTTCTGCGTCAGTTCGCGGCAACGCTCGAGGCAGACCCGGAGCGCGGCGTCCAATCCATCGACGGCAGCCTCACCTCACCGGAGGCCCTCCCCCGCATCGTCGAAGCCTTCGCGGACGGGCCCGCCTCCCATGTCCTGCTGATCGACAATCACGTCGAGGGACTCGGACTCTCGACCGATCACCTCCTCCACCTCCTGCGTGCCGACAGCAGCCTTCGAATCGTGGTCGCCACCCGTCAGCCGACCGGCCTCGAGAGCCCGCTCATCGCTCTCGAGTTCGATGTGCAGGTGCTGCCCGCGTGCGACTTGCTCATGACCCGCGACGAGGTGGCATCCGTCCTGGCCCTGAACGGGGTCGAATCGACCGAGATCGCCGTCGACGAGCTGGTGGCGCTCACCCACGGGTGGCCCGCCCTCGTCCAGCTGGCGAGCGCACGGCTGCGCTTGGAGGGCCTCCCCCTGCGCACGCGAGCCGAAGCCGCCGCCGCGGCGGCGTATGCGGGCACCACCTTCACCCACGACATGGAAGAGCGTCTGGCCATGCCGGTGACAGACGACGTCCGCTTGCTGGCGGTCGCCCCGTACATCACCGAGTCGCTCGCGGACGCCCTGGGCCTCGACTCGACGACGGCTACGACGCGTGATCTCCTCGACCACCTCCAGAGCGCGGGCTTCGTCTGGCCCAGCGCGACGCGCGTTCTCCTGGCCGAGCCGGTTCGCGAGCGCTGGCTGGAGGAGATCTCCGCTCGGCAGCCTGCGCTCGTGTCCGCGGCGAGGCTGCGTCTGCTCGACCATCTCATGTCGGGAGGGGAGCCGCTCCTCGCGGCCCAGCTCGCGGCAGACGCACGGCAGTGGACGACCCTGGCCCGCGTCCTTCGACGGTCGGGGCCGGAGATCTGGGCGCGCAACGCCGACGGCTTCTCGCGCATGCTCGGCCAGCTCAGGTCCAACTCTTCGGTCTCGCCGGTCGTCGTCGACGCATTGCTCGCGCTCGACCCCGATACCGCAGCGTCCCCGGAGACCCCGTCGCTCGCCGCCTCCGTCCTCAGTGACCTTCCCGACGCCAAGAGCGTCGCCGTGGGGGATGCCGAGGCCCTCATCATGCGCGCAAGCCTGCACCGCGCCGCGGGGCGGTTCGCTCTCGCCGGCGAAGCGTCCGGCATGCTGTCCGACGCCCTCCGCGGAGCGCAGGACCTCGATCCCGAGACGGCGGCGGAGGGGTGGTATCAGGTCGCGATGACCTTCCTCGCGATGGGCAGACTGCGGGACGCGAGCGTGTCCATGACGCTCTCCGATCGAGTCGCGCCGCCCGCCCACAGGCTCCGTGCTCGCGGAGCGCTGGCCGTCATCGCCCTCCTCGAGGGCGACGTCCGCACGGCGCGCTCCATCGTGGAGGAGAACAGCACAGACAGCTGGGTGGCCTCGCCGTGGGGAGAAGGGCTCCGACTGGCATCCGCGTGGGTTCTGCTCGAAGCCGGAGAAGCCGGAGAAGCCCGCGCCCTTCTCGACGCTCTGCCCGCGACCTCCGCGGCCCGGGAATTGTGGCCCTTCGCTGCCTCGACCCACATCCTGTCGTGCCTGCTGTCGGGCGCAGCTTCCGACGCACTCGGGCTCTTCCGCACCTGGATGGCACGAGCCCGAAGCACCCCGCCATCGCACTATCAGTCGGTGCAGATCCTCATGACGCGGGCGAAAGTGCTGATCGCGCTCCGGCAGGCACGAGAGGCGCTCGCGCTGTTCGAGGGCCCTTTCGCGCTCTCCCCTCTCACCGCTCCCGCTATCGCCCTGTCGCAGCTGTACGCCGGGCGATCACACGAGGCGTTCGTCATGAGCGTCAAGTGGGGGCTCCACCACGAGCCCTCCCCGCGGGCTGCTCTCGAAAGCTTGGTCGTGAGCGTCGTGGCCGACGTGCGACTGAACGGCGTCAGCTCACACCGCTCCACCGTTCAACGCGCCGAGGCTTTGAGCATCCGGCATGACCTGTGGAGCCCATGGAGCGCTGTCGCGCCCGAGGACCGCGCACGGGTCACCAAGATCCTCTCGTCTTCGTCACGCGAGCAGATCGAGGCGAGGACGTCGTTGTTCGCGTCCTCGGTCAGCGTGCCTCGCCTGACCAAGCGCGAGCAGGTGGTGTTGAGCCAGCTCACTCCGACCTCGACGATCGCCGACATCGCGCGTGCGCTCGTCGTGTCGCCGAACACCGTCAAGACGCAGCTGCAGAGTCTCTATCGCAAGCTCGAGGTGTCGGACCGCTCGAGTGCGATTCGCGCCGCACACGCCTGGGGGCTCATCGAGAACGACCTGGACGCGTGACGGTGCGGTCTCGCCGCCGTCGGCGTGACCGCCCCATCATCAGGCGCGCGGCAGCGAGCAGCACGACGACGACCAGGATGCCGGGAACCGACAGCGGCACGCCCGCTCCCCGAAGGACGGCGAGAATAACGACGAAAGCGGCCACGGGCGCCAGCCAGGCGAGGACGCGGAGCAATCGTCGGAGGGTCACGGCTCCCACGCTAATGCGTCACACGTCGGGCATCTTCGCGCGGGCTCGTCGTTCGTCGGCGGCGACCTGCAGACCGAACACCCCGAACCACGCGATGGCCAAGGTGGCGGCGGTGAACTCGAGGTTCCCACCGAGCGTCGTGTCGCCCCGGGAGAGAGCGATCATCGCGCCACTGAACGATGTCAGACCGACAGCGACGAGCGTGACGACGGAAGCCGCGCGCATCCAGGGGCGCCGCCGGATGGCGGCGACCTGCCCCATCGCGACGATCGCCAGGACGAACCCGAGGACGGCGAAGGAGATGTGGATCAGGTCCTGAGGGAGGGCTCCCTCCGTGAAGGGAATGGGGCATCCGGGCGAGCAGGTGACGACAGATGCCACCCCGAAGCACAACCCGCACACGAGCAGCGTCGTGGCGACGGGCCACCAGACGACATATCCCCCTCCCCGAAGCGCCAGGGACCGGTCGACGAGGACGGCGGCGATCGCGAGCAGGAGAAGAGCCGTGTTGAACAGGGGCGCGGTCGGCATCGCCGTGGCGCCGAGCTGGCTGACGTACTGCACGCTCGGCTCCCACAAGCGACAGACCCAGATGAGCACCGCGCTGAGGAAAGCCGCGATACCCCCGGCCGTCGCCAAGCGGGCGACGGGTGCGGTTGGCGTCCGGGCTACCCGCGTGACGGGCCGCTCGACTGTCTCGGTCATCGGCTCCTCCTCCAGCGGGCTCGGCCACACTATCGTCTCGCCCTCGCTGCACCCGGCATCGGGGTGATCTGTGGGCCTGCGGGGGTGATATCCGGCTGCTGAAGCCGACGATCAGCGTCAATGGGGATGATGCTGTTCTGTGCGGGCAGAGAACAGCCTCACGTGCGTGCCGGGGGGCCGCACTGTTCGACGCTGGTTCTCTGCCCGCGCCTCATCGCATCGCATCGCGTGTCCGTCACGGGGAAGACCACACGCCTCTTCCGCGTGACCAGTAGAGCGGACAAGCGGGGCGGCACCATTGCTCACCCACCGCCTCTGCGCGATGCTCAATCGCCGCGACGCCGACGGCGTCCTCGCGAGATGACGAAGACCGCGCCGACGACGATGACGGCCGCCGCCAGGAGCGGGATC
>JAKOMY010000207.1 GCA_022702225.1 Microbacteriaceae bacterium
CACGGGCGGCATCATCGGCCTGGTGGGCGCTGCGGCGCGTGAGCGGAATCGTTCCGATGACGCCCGTCGCGGCGCGCTCTGCGCGCGTGGTCGGCGCCGCTGCGGGGGCGACGACGGTCTGAGGCTCTGCCCCGGCAGAGTCGACCTCGACCTCGGCGGTAGCCGGCGGTGCGGGCTGCGAGTCGGCGGTGACCGGCGGGAGGGGCGCGTCGACGGACTGTCGGGTGGGCTCGGGCGTATCTGCCACGGTCTCGGTCTCCTCGACCTCTGCGTCGTCGGCGTCGAAGGGTACGGTCGCGGCGAGCTCGGTCTCCTCGACAGCGACCTCTCCCGGCTCCGCGAGTGCGGACACCGCGTCGTGCGGCCCCGACTCTTCCGGGGCGATCTCTTCTGTGTCGCCGTGCTCAGGCTCGCCGACGGCCGCGGGGACCCACGGCGCGTGCGTGAGCGGTTCTGAGGTGTCCGCCGAAAGGTCGGGCTCGACGTGCGTCTCGGGCTCGCGTTCATCGGCCGGTGCGTGGTCCGGCTCGAGGTCTTCCCCACCCCGGGATGCCGCATCCAGGGCTCCCACCGTCTCGGCGGCATCGGCTTCGGGCACGAGGTCGTCGACGATCTCGGCATCGGCGAGGTCTTCGGCCCGCGGGTCGGACTCGGCCGCCCCGGCCAGGTCGGCCTGAGCCTGGTCGATTTGCGCGAGCAGGTCCTCACCCGGGAGGGCGTCAGCGGCGGTCGGGGCGTCGACGTCATCGTCCTCGTCGGCGCCCACGGGCTCGTCGCCGGAGGCAAGCTCCTCGGCCTCTTCCGACGAGAAGGTCTCGTCCGAGCGGTCCTGGTCTTCGTCGATCTCGCGCGATTGCGCGGACGGCTCCGCCGCGACATCCGCTGCGGTCTCGTCACCGACTCCTTCCGCGACGGCCGGGGGCTCGGCATCCGGCATCTCGTGCTCCGAGGCGTCGCGGGGCGACTCGTCGACGATCTCCGCATCGTGCACGTCGTCGTCGGAGAGCGGCTCCGTCGCTGCGTCCGTGTCGTGCGGCTCGAGGATGATGTCGCCGGTCGGGAGCTGCTCGACGTGCGGGGCGTGCACGATCTCGGCATGGTCGTCGATGTCGGCGGGTACGGCGGAGGGAACGCGCGGGGCGTCGAGGGCGGCGAGATCGGCCTCGTCGAGGGGGATCTCGTCTTCGATCACATCGTCATCGAGGTCGTCGTCGTCGCTGGCCACGGGCAGGTCGACATTGACCTGAGCGATGTGCCCGCCGAGGATCGTGATGCTGGCCGTGTCGAGATTCCCGCTCTCCTCGAGCACGCCGTGCTCGGCGTTCTCGTCGGGGTTCGCGTCGGTGCGGTCGGGGGTCACTGCAGTCTCCAAACGGGAAGAGGGCGCGAAAGCGCCCCCTTCTAGGTTACTGCGCTTGGCGGATTACCAGCAAAAGATCTCCTGCTTCCACCTGTTGTGTGGTACCGATGGCGACACGTTCGACCACGCCGTCGACGGTCGCGGTGATGGCCGCCTCCATCTTCATCGCCTCGATCGAGGCCACGGCCTGACCGGCCGAGACGCGGTCCCCCGCCGTCACCTTCATCGTCACGACGCCCGAGAACGGCGCTGCCATCTGCCCGGGTTTCGAGGTGTCGGCCTTCTCGGCCTGGCGGGCTTCGACGTCGATCGAACGATCGCGCACGAAGACCGGGCGCAGCTGGCCGTTCAGCGTCGTCATTACCGTGCGCATGCCCTTGTCGTCGGCCTCGCCGACGGCCTCGAGCCCCACGAACAACTGCACACCCCGCTCGATCTCGACGGTGTGCTCTCCGCCGGACTGAAGACCGTAGAGATAATCGGCCGTATCGAGCACGCTGAGATCGCCGTACGTCTCGCGGGTCTGCTCGAAGGTGCGTGTCGGGCCGGGGAAGAGCAGCCGGTTCAGACGCGCGCGTCTCTCGGATGACTCCCCCGCCAGGGCGGCCTGGTCGTCGTCGGTGAGCGGCGTCGTGCCGGTCTTGGCATCCCGCCCGGCGAGAACCTTCGAACGGAAGGGCTCGGGCCACCCGCCCGGCAGGTCGCCGAGCTCGCCCGCCATGAACGAGACGACCGAGTCGGGCACGTCGTACTTCTCGGGGTGCTGCTCGAAATCGTCGGGGTCGGCCCTGACGGCGGCGAGGTGCAGGGCGAGGTCGCCCACGACCTTCGAAGAGGGTGTGACCTTCGGCACGCGGCCGAGGATGCGGTTCGCCGCCGCGTACATGTCCTCGATGAGCTCGAAGTCGTCGGCGAGCCCGAGCGCGATCGCCTGCTGGCGCAGGTTCGACAGCTGCCCGCCCGGGATCTCGTGCCGGTACACGCGTCCGGTAGGACCGGCCAGTCCCGATTCGAACGGACGGTACAGGTGACGCACCGCCTCCCAGTACGGTTCGAGGTCGCTCACGGCCGCGAGGTCGAGACCGGTGTCGCGATCGGTGTGCGCGAGGGCCGCGACCAAGGCCGACAGAGACGGCTGGCTGGTGGTTCCCGCCATGGGTGCCGACGCCGCGTCCACGGCATCCGCTCCCGCAGCCGACGCGGCCAACAGGGTCGCGAGCTGCCCGCCCGCGGTGTCGTGGGTGTGCACGTGGACCGGCAGGTCGAACCTCTCGCGCAGAGCCGAGACGAGCTTGGCCGCGGCCGTGGGGCGGAGCAGCCCCGCCATGTCCTTGATCGCGAGCACGTGCGCGCCCGCATCGACGATCTGCTCGGCCAGACGGAGATAGTAGTCCAGCGTGTAGAGGTCCTCGGCGGGATCGAGAAGGTCGCCGGTGTAGCAGACGGCCACCTCGGCGACGGCGGTGCCGGTGCGCAGAACCGCGTCGATCGCCGGGCGCATCTGAGAGACGTCGTTGAGCGCATCGAAGATGCGGAAGATGTCGACACCGGATGCCGCGGCCTCGGCCACGAACGCATCGGTGACCTCCGTGGGGTACGGGGTGTAGCCGACGGTGTTGCGGCCGCGCAGGAGCATCTGGATGGCGACGTTCGGCAGGGCCTCGCGGAGAGCGTCGAGGCGCTCCCACGGGTCTTCGCCGAGGAAGCGAAGGGCGACGTCGTAGGTCGCTCCGCCCCAGGCTTCAACGGAGAGGAGTCCGGGCGTCAGGCGTGCGACGTAGGGGGCGACGCGCGCGAGGTCGCGGGTACGCACGCGCGTGGCGAGCAGTGACTGGTGCGCGTCGCGGAACGTCGTCTCGGTGACCGCGAGAGCGGTCTGCTCGCGCAGCGCCTTCGCGAAGCCGGCGGGTCCGAGCTCCCGCAAACGCTGGCGCGAGCCGGCGGGGGCCGAGGCGGCCAGATCGAGCGTGGGAAGCTTCGCGCCCGGATCGATCGAGAGCGGGTTCTCACCGTTGGGGCGGTTGACGGTGGTGTCGACCAGCCACGAGAGGATCTTCGTTCCGCGGTCCTTCGACTCGCGGCCCTTCAACAGCTCGGGGCGTTCGTCGATGAACGAGGTGCTCAGGTCGCCCGCGACGAAGGCGGGGTCGTCGAGCACGGCCTGCAGGAACGGGATGTTCGTGGAGACACCTCGGATACGGAACTCGGCGAGGGCCCGACGGGCACGCGACACGGCGGCCTCGAAGTCGCGGCCGCGACACGTGAGCTTCGACAGCATCGAGTCGAAGTGCGGGCTCACCTGCGAACCGGCCGCTGTCGTGCCTCCGTCGAGACGGATGCCGGCCCCACCGGGCGACCGGTAGGTCGTGATCTTCCCGGTGTCGGGGCGGAATCCCTGGGTGGGGTCCTCGGTGGTGATGCGGCACTGCAACGCCGCGCCGCGCAGGCGGATGTCCTCTTGCTGGAGATGCAGGTCGGAGAGTGTGGCTCCGGCAGCGATGCGCATCTGCGACTGCACGAGGTCGACGTCGGTCACTTCTTCGGTGACCGTGTGCTCGACCTGGATGCGCGGGTTCATCTCGATGAAGACGACCTCGCCGGTGCGCGGGCCCGCGGTCTCCAGCAGGAACTCCACCGTTCCCGCGTTCTGATAGCCGATCGAGCGCGCGAACGCGACGGCGTAGCGATGCAGGTCGTCACGGACCGACGGGTCGAGGTTCGGCGCGGGCGCGATCTCGATGACCTTCTGGTGGCGCCGCTGCACCGAGCAGTCGCGCTCGAACAGGTGCACGGTCTCTCCCGCGGCATCCGCGAGGATCTGCACCTCCACGTGACGCGGACGCTGGACAGCCTGCTCGAGGAACATGCGCGGGTCGCCGAAAGCGCTCTGCGCCTCGCGCATGGCCTCGGCCAGGGCCGGGGCGAGCTCGCCCTTCGATTCCACGCGGCGCATGCCGCGCCCGCCCCCGCCGGCGACGGCCTTCGCGAACACGGGGAACCCGATGTCGTCGGCCTGAGCGAGCAGTTCGTCGATGTCGTCCGACGCCGGGGTGGAGCGCAGCACCGGAACGCCCGCCGAGATCGCGTGCTCCTTCGCCGTGACCTTGTTGCCGGCCATCGCGAGCACTTCGGCGGGAGGACCGATGAAGGTGATGCCGTGAGCGGCCGCCTTCTCGGCGAGCTCCGGGTTCTCGGACAGGAAGCCGTAACCCGGGTAGATGGCATCCGCCCCGCATTCGCGGGCGACGCGGATGATCTCGTCGACGTCGAGGTAGGCGCGGACCGGGTGGCCGCGCTCACCGATCTGGTAGGCCTCGTCGGCCTTCAGGCGGTGGAGCGAGGCACGATCTTCGTACGGATAGACCGCGACGGTGCGGGCGCCGACCTCGTATGCCGCGCGGAAGGCGCGGATCGCGATCTCCCCGCGATTGGCGACCAGGATCTTCGAGAACATGCGCACCTCACGTCAAGCTGGCGGAGCTGAATGTGCTCACAGCCTAGGGGACGGTAACGTGGACTCTCGTGCACGTACTCTCCGTCAGCTCTCTCAAAGGCGGGGTCGGCAAGACGACCGTGACACTCGGGCTGGCTTCCGCAGCCTTCGCACGTGGCGTTCGCACTCTCGTCGTCGACCTCGACCCTCAGTCCGACGTGTCGACCGGGATGGACATCCAAGTCGCCGGTCGGCTCAACATCGCCGATGTCCTGGCCAACCCCAAAGAGAAGGTCGTCCGACAGGCGATCACCTCCAGCGGGTGGGCGAAGGTTCATCCGGGCACGATCGACGTGCTCATCGGCAGCCCCTCGGCCATCAACTTCGACGGTCCGCATCCCAGTGTCCGCGACGTCTGGAAGCTCGAAGAGGCCTTGGCGACCATCGAGGCCGACTACGACCTCGTGCTGATCGACTGCGCGCCCTCGCTGAACGCCCTCACGCGCACCGCGTGGGCCGCGAGCGACCGCGTCGTCGTGGTCACCGAACCGGGCCTGTTCTCCGTCGCCGCCGCCGACCGTGCCCTGCGCGCGATCGAGGAGATCCGCCGTGGACTCTCGCCGCGCCTGCAGCCGCTCGGCGTCGTGGTCAACCGCGTCCGCCCCCAGTCGATCGAGCACCAGTTCCGCATCAAGGAACTCCGCGACATGTTCGGCCCCCTGGTTCTGAACCCGCAGCTGCCCGAGCGCACCTCGCTCCAGCAGGCGCAGGGCGCGGCCAAGCCGCTGCACGTGTGGCCCGGCGACTCCGCTCAGGAGCTCGCTGCCGACTTCGACGCGTTGCTCGACCGGATCGTGCGCACCGGCCGTATCCCCGTCGAGAACGAGGCACCCCAGGCCTGACCGCAGTCCTGTCCGACGCCGCCCCGCTGCCTCGCAGTCGGGCGGCGTCCGTCATTACGGCGCTCCGCGAGACCGGTGAGCACATCGAGGGGCCGAGATCCGTGCCGGCATCGGCGTTGTCGACGCACCCGCCGCTCCCCTGCTGGTCGTCGGCCAAGAGGAGCCGGAGCACGACGCATTGCCGGATGCCGTGGCGTCCGACGAGAACGGGCGTGTCTACGCGGTGCGGGCGGCGCGGCGCGCGGCGAGTTCGTCGACGGCCTCGGGGGTCGCCTTTTCGAAATCGACCAGCGTCGACTCTACCTCGCGGAGGACCTTGCCCACGGCGATGCCGAAAACGCCCTGTCCGCGGCTGACCAGGTCGATGACCTCGTCGTTCGAGGTGCAGAGATACACCGATGCCCCGTCGCTCATGAGCGTGGTGCCGGCGAGGTCGCGGATGCCCGCGGCGCGGAGCTGGTCGACCGCCGTGCGGATCTGCTGCAGCGAGATGCCCGTGTCGAGAAGGCGCTTCACGAGCTTGAGGACGAGGATGTCGCGGAAACCGTAAAGACGCTGCGATCCCGAGCCGCTCGCTCCGCGAACCGTCGGAACGACGAGCTCGGTCCGAGCCCAGTAGTCGAGCTGGCGGTAGGTGATGCCGGCGGCGCGTGCCGCGACGGCTCCGCGGTAACCGGTGTCGTCGTCCATCTCGGGCAGACCGTCGGTGAAGAGGAGATCAGCGGCGAACCGAGGTTCACCGAGTGCGTCGCCAGCGTTCATGCTCGCGTCCTCCTCATCGGTTCGTTTCCTCCACGCTAGATGAGCGGAGGTCCCCCGGCAATGACATCCGCTCCGAGGGCTGCGGCGTGTCGCGATCAGGACAGGATTCGCTCGAGAGCGTCTCGCACGAACATCGTGCGCACCTCGTCGAGACGGGCCGCGAGCTCGGGTGCGAGCTCACTCGCGCGAGCCCGAGAAGGCGCGTCGGGACGACGCAGCAGAGCCGACAACGCGGACTCCACCAGTGAGACCTCGCGCTCGGCGCTCTGGCGGAGCGAGCGGATGTGACGCGGCTCGATGCCGTGGCGATCGAGCGCGACGAGAGCCCGCAGCAGAGTGACGGCCTGCTCGGAATACGTGTCGGCACCGGCGATCACCCCCGTGCTGACCGCGTCGTTCAGCAGCTGGGGACGCGCGCCTGCGGCGGACAGGAGTTCTTCGCGACGATAGCGGCGCGGAGCGCTCGTCATCGACGGGATCGAGGTGGGCGGCGCCGGGTTGCGGCCCGCGTCGAGGTCGGCGAGGTAATCGCGGATGACGACGAGCGGAAGGTAGTGATCGCGCTGCAGGGTGAGCGCGAGGCGCAAGCGCTCGAGGTCGGCGGGCGAGAACTTGCGGTACCCCGACTCGGTGCGGGTCGGCGACACGATGCCCTGCACCTCGAGAAAGCGGAGCTTGCTCGAGGTGAGCGCCGGGAAGTCGGGGGTCAGACGCGCGAGCACCTGGCCGATGCTGAGCAGCCCCGCAGCCGTCTGTCGACTACGGGAGGGGGCTGCCGCCATCAGCGCTCTGCCGCGGGCAGGTCGACCGGCGAGCCGAAGAAGTTCAAGCGGAACTTGCCGATGCGCACCTCGGCGCCGTTGACGAGAGCCGAGCGATCGACCCGCTCGCCGTTGACGTAGCTGCCGTTCAGCGAACGCTGGTCGACGATCTCGAACGAACTGCCGGAACGCAGGATCTCGGCGTGACGGCGCGACACGGTCACGTCGTCGAAGAAGAGGTCGGCCTCGGGGTGACGGCCGACGGTGGTCACGTCGGTGTCGAGCAGGTACCGGGCGCCCGTGGTCGGACCGGAGCGCACGATGAGCAGGGCCGCCCCCGAGGGGAGGGCCTCGATCGCCTCGAGCTCGGCCTCGGTGAGATCGGCACCGAAGGGCACGAACGACAGGTCGGCGTCGTGGGTTTGGGTCGTGTCGTGCGACGAGCCGGCTGCTGCGGCGTCGGCCGCGCGCCGGATCTCGTCTCGCTCGAATCGGCTGGTCTCGTCCACGGCTTCTCCTTCATATTCACCATAACCGATCGGTCGCCAACGGCGGGGTCGACCGACTTCGAGCAGGTCATGGTGAGGCGTGATGTGTCTGTATTCGCCGAAACCGGGACACCGCGGTTTGGGGGATGCGGAGGCGGCCGACGAGACACTCGAACCTATCGACCCGGACCTACCCCTGTCGAGTCCGCATCACCCGCTGTCGGCGCGCCGTCTTCACCCCGGACCGCTACGCAGGACGCCGAGACCCTGCGCACGCCCCCCGTCCGGCCGCTTTCACCCTGGTTAGGGTCGGAGAATGACTTCCTCCGAGACGCCTCGCCGCCGCACTGTTCCCGCTGTCCTCGCCGCAGGCCTGCTGGCCGCCGCCGCACTTCTCGTGCCGGCACTGCCGGCCGCGGCCCACGACGAACTTGTCTCGACCGACCCCGCGGCCGGCGCGACGCTGGAGTCGCTCCCCTCCCAGATCACCCTGTCGTACAGCGCCGACATCCTCACCGACGCGGGAGCGACCGTGATCGAGGTCACCGACTCCGCCGGAGCCTCCCTCGCCAACGGCGCCCCGACCGTCTCGGGAACCGAGGTGACGCAGGCCCTGGCGGGGCCGGCATCCGGGACCGTCACCGTGAAGTGGCGGGTCGTCTCGAGCGACGGGCACCCCATCGACGGCGACTTCGCCTTCGCGGTCCCCGCGGCCGCTCCCACCCCCACCGCGACCGCGACCCCCACCGCGTCGGCGAGCCCCGCGGCGACCGAGAGCGCCGCACCCTCGGCGACGTCGGAGGCCACTCCGCTGCCCGCCGAGGACAGCTCCGGCGCCTCGCCGCTGCCCTGGATCCTGCTCGCGGTCCTACTCGTGATCGTGGCGGGCGTCCTCGTCTACGTCTTCGCCTCGCGCGCGGGCCGCAAGACCGCCGGCGGCGACACCACCGGGCGATAGGCTGGAACCATGCCTCATTACGATCTGGTCATTCTTGGTGCGGGTCCCGGCGGGTACGTCGCCGCCGTCCGCGGCGCACAGCTCGGACTGTCGGTCGCGATCGTCGAAGAGAAGTACTGGGGCGGTGTGTGCCTCAACGTGGGCTGCATCCCCTCCAAGGCGCTGCTTCGCAACGCCGACCTCGCGCACACCTTCCACGCGAAAGCCGACCTGTTCGGCATCTCGGGGGACGTCACCTTCGACTTCGGCAAGGCGTTCGACCGCTCGCGGTCGGTGGCCGCGGGCCACGTCAAGGGCATCCACTACCTGATGAAGAAGAACAAGGTCACCGAGTACGAAGGCCGCGGCTTCTTCGCCGACGACCACACCCTCGACGTGACGCTGACCGACGGGTCGAAGGAGCAGGTCACCTTCGACAACGTCATCATCGCCACCGGCTCCACCGTGCGCCTGCTCCCCGGCGTCAGCCTCTCCGAGAACGTCGTGACGTACGAGGAGCAGATCCTGACCCGCGAGCTCCCCGAGTCCATCGTCATCGTCGGCGCCGGGGCCATCGGCATGGAGTTCGCCTACGTCATGACGAACTACGGCGTGAAGGTCACGATCATCGAGTTCCTCGACCGTGCGCTGCCCAACGAAGACGCCGAGGTCTCGAAAGAGATCCAGAAGCAGTACAAGGGCTACGGCGTCGACATCCTCACCTCCACGAAGGTCGACTCCGTCACCGACCACGGAGACAAGGTCACCGTCGCCTACACCGCGAAGGACGGCTCGACCGGGTCGATCGACGCCGACCGCGTGCTGATGTCGATCGGCTTCGCCCCCAAGGTCGACGGCTTCGGTCTCGAGAACACCGGCGTGAAGCTCACCGAGCGCGGTGCGATCGACATCGACGACCACATGCGCACCAACGTGCCGCACATCTACTCGATCGGCGACGTCACCGCCAAGCTGCAGCTGGCCCACGTGGCCGAGGCGCAGGGCGTCGTGGCCGCCGAGACCATCGCCGGTGCCGAGACCCAGACCCTCGGCGACTACCGCAACATGCCGCGCGCCACCTTCTGCAACCCGCAGGTCGCCTCGTTCGGCCTCACCGAGCAGCAGGCCCGCGACGCCGGTCACGACATCAAGGTCGCGAAGTTCCCCTTCTCGGCCAACGGCAAGGCCAACGGCCTGGGCGAGCCCGTCGGCTTCGTCAAGCTCGTCGCCGACGCCGAGACGCTCGAGCTCATCGGCGGTCACCTCATCGGCCCCGACGTGTCGGAGCTGCTGCCCGAGTTGACCCTCGCCCAGAAGTGGGACCTCACCGCCCTCGAGGCGGCCCGCAACGTGCACACCCACCCGACGCTGTCGGAGGGTCTGCAGGAGGCCTTCCACGGTCTGACGGGACACATGATCAACCTCTGATCGTGTGACGCACGAAGGCCCGCCCGATTCGCCCGGGCGGGCCTTCGTCGTCCCCGCGGGCGACCTCGGCGCGAACGCGAAACGGCACTCCGCCGACGGTCGGTCGCACGTGGCGACCGTGTCGTCGGCGGAGTGCCGTATCTCTTCGCGCGGGCGGAGAAGTCAGTGCCCGAGCGCGCGAGCGAGCTTGGACCCGGATGCCGCGTGGCGGCCCCCCGCAGCGAACACCGCCGCGTCGACCGCGGCGAAGAACGCCGCGCGCGCGTCGTCGTCGGTCGGCCCGGCAGGACCGAGTTCGACCTCCCACTCGCGCCAGACGGACTCTACGCCGCGGCGCTCGTCCCGAGCGCGGACACGGTCGTCGACGAACTCGGCGACCTCGTTCCCGGCCGCGTCGAGCAAGGAGTAGGCGGTGCGATGGTTGCGCACCCGCGCGAGGGGGGTGAACGGAGGCGCGGCGACCGAGGCGACGGCATCCTGAATCGCTTCGGGCACCACCGGATCGGCGTCGGGGTCGATGTCCCCCTCGAGCGGCCACTGCCTCTCGGTGCGACCAGCGCCCTCGACGGGACCCTTGATGTGCCAGCCCTCGTCGGGCCCTCCGGTGCGGCGGCGGACAGCGATCCCCGCGCGAGCGAGGTCGGCGTCGGCCGTATCGAGGTAGCGTGCGTCCAGGTCACGCGGCTCGGGTTCTCCGACCCGTGTCACGCCCGGGAGGGCCGCCCAGTCGGGAAGAGGCGTCTCATCGTCGACGTCGTACTTCGACTCGATCTCGACGTTCGACGACCCGCTCGGGGCTGCGCTCAATCGTCGCGGCCGTCGGCGTCGGGGTTGATGTCCTCGGTCTCCTCCGAGAAGACGAAGACGGCCTCGGTCGGCCCGTCGGACTCGCCCTGGTTCGCCAGGCCGCCATCGCGGCGGTAGACGAGCTGGCCCTCGCTGTAGGGCATGATCAGCGTGTCGTCGGACTCGTTCTCGAGCGGGAGCACCTGCCCGTCGAGCGGGCCTCCGGTCAGTCGTGCAATAGCCATGACGCCAGCGTAGACCGCGGCACCGACACCGCCCGGTGCCTTGACAGCGCTCACCTACAATCGCTGGAGTGACCTCGACCGACCTCCCCGGCGACCGCCCCTTCGTGCTGCTCGCCACGCGCGCCGAAGACCGCCCGGCCGACGAGGAGTACGCGCTGTTCCTGCGATTCACGCGGCTGCCTCCCGAGCGGCTGCTGCGTGTGCGGCTCGAGCGGGACTCGATGCCCGCCTTCGACCTCGACGCGGTGTCGGGGATCCTCGTCGGCGGCAGTCCTTTCAACGCGTCCGACCCGCCCGAGCGCAAATCCGCCGTCCAACGGCGCGTCGAGGCCGAGATGGCCGCCCTGGTGGACGAGGTCGTCGCCCGGGACGTCCCCTTCCTCGGCGCCTGCTACGGGGTCGGCACCCTGGGGACGCACCTGGGGGCACCCATCGACGGGACGTTCGCGGAGCCCATCAGCGTCGTCGACATCTCCCTCACCCCCGAGGGACGCGACGATCCTCTCGCAAAGGGACTGCCCGCGACCTTCCCCGCGTTCGTCGGGCACAAAGAGGCCATCAGCGCGCTCCCGCCCTCGGCGACCCTTCTCGCGTCGTCACCGACGTGCCCCGTGCAGATGTTCCGTGTGAAGCAGAACGTGTACGCGACGCAGTTCCACCCCGAGCTCGACCTCGACGGCATCGTCACGCGCATCCACGCCTACGCCTCGTACGGCTACTTCGCGGCGGACGAACTCGACCTGACCCTCGCCGCCGTCCGCCGCGCGCCCGTGACGGCTCCCTCACTCATGCTGCGGACCTTCGTCGAGCGCTACGCCCGCTGAACCCCTCTCGTCAGGAGCGGTCGCGGGGAGTCACCCGCACGACCTGGACGGGAGCGGTCACCGCGGGATGCGCGAGCCGGAGATAGGGTTCGAGCCCCAGGTCGACCAGGTGCACGAGTCCGGACAGCTCCGGACCCCGTCCACGGACCAGGCCCGCCTTGAGAGCCCCGAAGGTGACCGTGACGTCGGCGGCGAGCACGGCGGCATCCGCCGTCCCGTCATCGGGATCGAGGCCGCTGGGGAGGTCGACCGCGACGACGAACGGTTGCTCCCGAAGGCCGCGGACGCCTTCGACGAGAGCGCGCGCTCCCCCGCGCAGGCGCCGGTCCGCCAGACGACCGATGCCGAGGATGCCGTCGAGCACGAGCGCGTACTCGGCCAGCTCACCGCGGACCTCCGACGCCGACCGCACGCGCGCTCCCGCGGCGACCGCGGCATCGAGCGCCGCCCGGTGCACGCGATCGCGCACGAGCACCAGATCGACGCGCTCGGCGACGGCGCCGAGCTCGGCCGCGGCGTACAGGGCGTCTCCCCCGTTGTCGCCCGCGCCCACGAGGACGAGAACTCTTCCGGGGCGCGCGACGAGCTGCTGCGCGACGATGTCGGCCAGGGCCGCGGCGGCCCAGCGCATGAGCGGCCGCCCCTCCGCCAGCAGAGGCTTCTCGGCGGCACGGACGGCGTCGGCGCTGTACGCGGCGACGCGTTCCCCCGAGGCCAGCAGCCCGCTCGCGGACTCACTCATCGGGGGACCCCGCGCGAGCCTCGGCGCGGTCCTCGCGAGCGGCCGCCGCAGGGTCGTTCGTCGCGAGGTTCTCGCGCTCCTTCGTCTCTGCGGCGCGGGCGGCGTCGAGCTCACCGGTCGCAGCCCGCACCGCCTTCTCGGCTCGGCGGACGCGGAACTGGATCATGGTCGACGCGCCGTACTTCGCGCGGACGCGGTCGTGGTCCTCTTCGGTGGCGACGGTGATGTACGCGCCCGCGATGAGGATGACCTGGCTGGAAAGGTTCAGCCACAGCAGCAGAGCGATGAGCGAGGCGAACGTCGCGAGCAGCGGGTTGTTGCCCGCTCCGCCGACGAACAACCCCGACAACTGCTGCAGGACGACGAGTCCCACACCGCCGAGAAGGGCACCCCGTAGGAGCGTGGGTCGGCGCGTCTTCACGCCCGAGAGGGCGGCGAAGGCCACGGCCACGGCGGCCGTGTCGAGCAGCAGGACGACGAGCGTCGAGACCAGCCAGGTCAACACCGCGGAGATCCAGGAGTCGGCGGAGATGCCCAGCAGCTCCCGCACGAACGTCAGCCCGGCGGTGGCGAGGAAGGTCACGACGGCCGCGCCGACGAGAGCGACGCCGATGCCGATCGCGACGGCGAGGTTGCGCACGATGACGAGGATGGGGAGCGTGTCGTCGGTGGCGACGCCGGCGATCTGTCGAAGGGCCGAGCGCAGCGAGCCGATGGCGCCGATCGCTGCGCCGAGCAGACCGATGGTTCCGATCACCCCCGCGACGGTGAACTCCCGCGGGGCATCGAGGTTGCTCACGTCGAGCAGACCATCAGGTCCGACGAGACCCGGCACCACGTTGTTGACCGCTCGCTCGAGCGCCGAGAACGCATCGGGGTTCCCCGACAGCCAGATCGCCGCGAACGAGAACCCGATGAGCACCGCAGCGAACAGGCTGAACAGGGTGCGATAGGTCACGCTGTCGGCGAGCATGGGGCCGCGCGCCCCCGAATAGACGAGGAACGCGCGCACGAGACGGAGCCGCAGCGCCCACGCCGTGACACGACGGATGAGGTCAGCCATGCGCTCAGGGTATCGGCGCGGCGGGGCGTGCCCCACGGGCTTGACCGCGGAGGTGCGCAGCGACAGGTCAGCCCGACGGCATCCCCTCTCCCGGCCCGCCCACCAGACGCAGCCACGCGCCCGAGAGGAGCCAGGGGCCGTACGCGATCTGCGTGCGCCGTCCACCCGCGAGCAGAACACCGGTGGCGGCGCCGCCGCCGAGAACAACAGCGAAGAGCAGGCCGGATGCCACGGCCTCGGGCCCGTACCACCCCAGCGGCGCCCCGACGAAGGCGGCGAGCTTGACGTCTCCTCCGCCGAACGCACCGGGGCGCGACAGGTGCAGCGCGAGAGCGACGGCGAACGCCGCCGCCGACCCCCCGACGACGCCGAGCGCACGCCCCGGTTCACCGGTGCGCAGGGCTTCGGCCGTCAGCAGCGCCGCGACCACGAGCAGCGCCGGAAGCACAACCGCATCGGGCAGCCGGTGGGTGCGGACGTCGACCACGGCGAGCGCGATGCTCGCCACGGCGAACACTCCGGCGGCCAGTGCGATCAGCATCGGCACGGCTCAGGCGTCGATCACGAAGAGGTCGACGCGCACGAACGACCCGGGGTCGATGGCTTCGACGTCGCGCACCGCGCGCTTGAGGGGCAGGACGTAGACGCCCCCGGCCTGCGGGAAGATCGAGGTACGGAAGGTCGTGGCGCCGATCGTGGCGTCGACCCGCACCCCGCCGAAACCGCGCCGATACGTCTGCGTCTCGCGGATCTCGGCGCTGAGCTCGGGCGGCAGCGCGACGAAGTACCAGTCGCTGTCGCTGCGCGCCTCCCACCGGAAGACGTCGCCCTCGAACCGCACTCTCATCGCCGCTCCCCTCCGTCGTGCGAGGTGGTCACGATACCGGTGAGCGGCTGACGGCGGGCCGCGTCATCCCCTGGGGAGGAACGTCGACGCTCATCGTTGCGGTTCGCGCCTCGGCGAGCGTCCGACGGCGACATCCGCGCCGACGGCGACGATCGCCGCGCACACGTAGACGACGATGTCGCGTGCGTCGAACCCGGTGCCGAGCACGAGCGCGATGGGACGGAACCGTTCCGCGAGGTCGACGGGGATTCCCGTGGCCTGGAAGAGTTCCACGGCCACGCTCCATCCCCCGGCGATCAGGCCGACGACGAACGGCCGCAGGCGCGGGAGCACCATCACGACCGCGGCGTAGACCGCGACCGTGTAGAGCGCGTCGCCGGCGATATCGGTCGCGGTGTTCGAGGGCAGCACGAGGTGGACGACGAGCCCGGCGGCGACCACCGCAGCCAGTGCGAACAGGGCGATCGTGCGGCGTCGAGTGGGCGGCATCCTGCCATCGTGACACCTTCCGCCACGGCGTGAGACGCGCGTCAGCGGATGACCCCCGCGGCCCGCGCCGGGTCGGCGTACGCGCGAGCGAGCGAGTCGACGGTGTCGTGGGCGTTCAGCCCGCTGGGGTTGGGCAGCACCCAGGTCGGGACGTCCGCGATCGACTCCTCCTGTCGCCCCGCGGCCGCGCGGGGCCGCTGGAAGCCCTGGCGGTAGGCGGTGAGCCCGACGACCGCGACGGCCTGAGGCTGCCACCCGGCGACCCGCTCGACGAGCGACGCCGCACCCGCCCGGAGTTCCTCCCGTGACAGCTCATCGGCCCGCGCGGTCGCTCGCGCGACGAGGTTCGACACGCCGACTCCCGCGTCGAAGATCATGCGGCGGTCCTCGTCGCCGAGCGGCTCGGAGTAGGCGGGCAGACGCGGAAGGATCCCCGCCCTCACCAGCGCCGGCCAGAAGCGGTTGCCCGGGCGTGCGAACGGGGTCCCGGTCGCCGCGGTCCAGAGGCCCGGGTTGATGCCGACGAACAGCAATCGCACGCCCGGCTCGACGAGGTCGGGCCTCGTGGCATCCCGATAGGACTCGAGTTCGGCGCGCGTATACCCCATGAGACCACTATGACCACTACGCGGTGCGGGCCGGCGCGCTCTGCCAGGATCGGAGGAATGGATGCCGTTCCCGCCCTGACCGAGGTCCCTCCCGCGCAGTTCGTCATCGTCGGCGACAACGTGCGCCTCGCGACCTACTCGTGGGGCGACGTCGAGGCAGATCCCGTCCTGTGCGTCCACGGCTTCGGTTCGAGCACCCGCGACAACTGGGTCAACACCGGGTGGGTGCGCGACCTGCTCCGCGCCGGTTACCGCGTGATCGCGGTGGATCAGCGCGGTCACGGCGCCAGCGAGAAACCGCACGACGCCGCGTCGTACACCATGCCCACGCTCGTCAGCGACCTCGTCGCCGTGCTCGACACGTACCTCCTCGATCAGGTGCGCTACCTCGGCTACTCCCTCGGCGGGCGGGTCGGCTGGCAGCTCGCCGTCGACGCCCCCGAACACGTGGAGCGCGCGGTTCTGGGCGGCATCCCGGACGGTCGTCCTCTCGCGCGGCTGCAGGTCGACCAGGCTCGGGCGTTCCTCGACCACGGTGAACCCGTTCAGGATGCCACGACCCAGCGTTACGTCTCGCTCGCCGAACGCGTGCCGGGCAACGACCTGCGTGCGCTCGTCGCGATCGCAGAGGGGATGCGCCTGGGTGAGACCGATCCCGACCCCTCGTCGCCCCCACAGCAGCCCGTGCTCATCGCCACGGGAACGGAAGACCCCATCCACGACCAGTCGAAGCACCTGGCCGGGCTCCTCCCCCAGGGTGAGTTCGCCGACATCCCGGGCCGTCACCACGTCAACGCCCCCGGCGCTCGGGCGTTCCGCGAAGCGGGCATGGAGTTCCTGGGGCGCTGAGCCGCGAGCCGCGGTGCGCGGAGTTGCCGCGGCGCCGCCCCGACGGCATCCCGCGTTCTCTCGCGGGGTGTGCCGCTCCCGCTCCCGCTCCCGCTGCCGCCCGTTGAGTGTCCAGAAAACCCGGAGAGATTTCGAGTTCGTCCGGGTGTTTTGGACACTCGACGTGCTCGGGCTGAACGTGCGCGAGATGCACGGGCGGCCGGTGCCCTCCGTCGAGTGTCCAAGGCACGCCGCACGCGCGTCCCGGGAGCCGGCGTGTCGTGGACACTCAACCGGAAAAAGCGCCGTCTCAGCCGCAGTCGTAGACCGTAGAGGGGGCGGAGCTGTCGGTGGCGCAGTGCTGCGTCACCCATGTGCGGATCTGCGAGGACGCGGTGGTCGTGGCCGCGGCGGCCATCGATGTGCCCCCGCCGCGCTGATCGCCGCCGATGACGTATCGCACCTGGCCCGAGTCGACCATGGCGGTGAAGGCCTGCAGGGTCGGCACATCGTCGGTGCCGTTGAAGCCGCCGATCGGTAGGAACGAGCCGCCGTCCGAGGCGATGATCAACTGCGCCGCCGACTGCGCCCCGAAGGTCGCGGCCGGATACGTGGATCCCGTGCCACGGGCCTGCAACCACGAGACTAGAGCGTCGCTGTTCTCGCTGCCACCGGCGCCGAAGCCTGCGCCGCCGGTCGGTGCTCCACCCGCTCCCCC
>JAKOMY010000244.1 GCA_022702225.1 Microbacteriaceae bacterium
GCTACCTCTTCTCCGCCGCTGCTGACGGCGTCTCGATCGTCGACAGCGGGGTGTGGACGTGGGATCACGTCGACCACTTCCACTACTACCGGGCACCCGCACGGGTGATCGGCGAGGTCGCGGGCGAGGGCGTGGCCACGGTGGCGACATCCAACTCGTCGACCACGGGCGGCACGGGGGTGTTCTTCCCCGACTCCGGTGAGGCGGTCCTGCTCGACACCGAGGCGCTGTCTAAGGGCGAAGTGGTCGAGAAGTTCCGCGTGACCACGGAACCGGGCGCAGGTCTCGTCGTCCCGGCCGGGTCGTTCGCGGCGATCGCCTCCGCGGGCGAGGTGTCGCTGCACGCGGCAGACGGAACCGCGATCGGGGTGACGACCCCGTGCGCCGAACCCTCGGGCACCATCACGACACGCGTCGGAGCGGTGATCGGCTGCAGGGACGGCGCCGTGCTCGTGAGCGTCGACGGCGAGCAGCCGGTCGCCGAGGTCGTTCCGTATCCGCCCGGGACCACCGCGCCCCGCGCCACGGGCTTCCACAACCGGGAGGGTCGACCGAGCGTCGCCGCTCTCGCGGGCGACGCCGGAATCTGGATCCTCGACACCCGCGAACGCGCGTGGACGCTGCTTCCCGCCCCCGAGCCCCTCGTGCAGGTCACGGCGGTCGACGACAAGAACGCGAACGTCCTCGCCCTGACCGCGGGCGGTCGGGTGCTCGTGCTCGACGGTGACACCGGCGCGGTGCGCGCGGCATCCGCCCCTCTGGTCTCGGAGAGCCTCGCCGCCGGACTGCCCGTGATCCTGATCGCCGACCAGCAGCGTGCATACCTCAACGGGTCGGCCGAGAACCGCATGTGGGAGCTCGACTTCGCCGACGACGCGCGAGTGGCACGCGAGTTCGCCCCCGAGCGCACGCCGCTCTTCTTCGCAGAGACGGGACGCTGACATGCGCCGCACCCTCGCCGCCCTCGCCGCGGCTGCTCTCCTGTGCCTCACCGGATGCGCCGGTTCCGCGGCATCCGATCGACCTCTGGTCGTGGTGACCACGAACATCCTCGGCGACGTCGTGTCGAAGCTGGCGGGCGACGACGTCGAGGTCCTGACCCTCATGCGCCCGGGCGCCGACCCGCATTCGTTCGAGATCTCCGCCGCCGAGGCCGCGCGCATGCGTTCCGCCGACCTGCTGGTCGCCAACGGACTCGGTCTCGAGGAGGGGCTGCAACAGCACCTCGACGCCGCGTCCGCCGACGGGGTGCGCACCATCGTCGCGGGCGACGCCGTCCGTGTGCTGCCGTACACCTCCGCCGACGCAGACGGGGCCGACGACCCGCACTTCTGGACCGACCCCGCGCAGATGATCGCCGTGGTGGACCGGCTCACTCCCGCGCTCGAGAGCCTCGGCGGGGCCGCCCTCACCGAGCGCTCCGCCGGCTACCGCGCGCAGCTCGAGACGCTGGACGCAGAGATGACCGCGGATTTCTCCGCGATCCCGGCCGAGCGTCGTGCCCTCGTCACCAACCACCACGTGTTCGGCTACCTCGCCGATCGCTTCGACTTCCGCCTGATCGGGGCCGTCATCCCCGGCGGGACCACCCTCGCCGCCCCGAGCACGAGCGATCTCGCCGACCTCGTCGCGGCGATCGATGAAGCGAAGGTGCCGACCATCTTCGCCGAGTCCTCGTCTCCCGACCGGCTCGTGCGCGCACTCGCCGAGGAGGCCGACCGCCACGTCGAGGTGACCGAGCTGTTCACCGAGTCGCTCACCGACGCCTCGGGCGACGCCCCCGACTACCTGACCATGATGCGCGTCAACACGGAGCGCATCGCCACCGGGCTCTCGCCCTGACGAGACCCGCCCACCGAAGAAAGAGACACCCATGCGCAGCTTCTCCCTGCCCCGCGCGGGCCTGGTCGCCCTCGCGATCGGCGCCACCGTCACCCTGTCGGCCTGCGCCGGCGGCACCGCCCCCGGGTCCGCGTCCCCGGATTCGACCGTCGCAGCCGAGGCGGCCACGCGTGTGGCGTTGTCGTACCCCGGCGGCATCCTGGTGCTCGACGGTCAAAGCCTCGAGACCGTCGGCGACTTCCCGTCGGAGGAGTTCACCCGCCTGAACTCCGCCGGCGACGGCCAGCACATCATGGTGACCATGAGCGAGGGTTTCCAGGTTCTGGATGCCGGGACCTCGGCCGCCGAGCCCGAGCTCACCGACCTCGTCTTCCCGGCGTCCAAGCCCGGTCACGTGGTGACGCACGGGGGGAAGACGGTGCTCTACGCCGACGGCACGAGCGACTCGACGATCTTCGACACCGATGCGCTGCTGGCATCCACCGAGTCCCTTCCCGAGGTCGAGACGGTTCCGGGCGTCGAGGCGCACCACGGGGTGTCGATCGTGCTCGAGGACGGCTCGTTCGTGACCACCGTGGGCAACGCCAACGGTCGCACGGGCATCGTCGTGAAGGATTCCTCGGGTGCGACCATCGCCGAGAACGCGGCCTGCCCGGGCGTGCACGGTGAAGGCACCGCCAAGGACGAGGTCGTCGTCTTCGGGTGCGACAACGGCGCTCTCGTGCTCGACGAGGGTCAGATCACCAAGATCGAGGCCCCCGACCAGCCCTACGGACGCTCGGGCAACATGTTCGTGAGCGAGACCAGCCCGCTCGTGCTCGGCGACTACAAGGACGACCGCGACGCCGAGGGGTACCTGCTGCACCGCGTCTCCGTCGTCGACACGGCCGCCAAGACGCAGACCGTCATCGACATGCCCGCAGGGGCCGAGTACACCTTCCGCGACCTGGCGCGCGGTCCGCAGGATCTGGGATACGTCCTGGCCTCCGACGGTGCGATCCACGTGCTCGACCTCGAGAAGGGGGCGTTCACCGACGCCTTCCCCGTGATCGACGCGTGGGAGGGGCCCGTCGAGTGGCAGGACGCCCACCCCGCGATCAAGGTCTCGGGTGACATCGCCTACGTGACCGAGCCCGCGAAGAACGCCGTGCACGCGGTCGATCTCACCACCGGCGCGGTCGTGAAGAGCGTCACCCTCGATCACACGCCGAACGAGATCGCGCTCACGAAGTAAGCGTCCGCTCGCAGACAGGAGTGATCGTCTGCGAGCGGCGCCCTATCGGCCGCCCCGGTCGTACGCCACCTGCAGTGCTTCGCGCACCGCGCGTACGCCGGGGCGGTCGGCCGTTCCGCGGCGGACGGCCGTGAACACCTCGCGTCGCGGCTGGCCGGGCAGGCCCACGAGTCGCACGGGAGGCGTCTCGCCCGCGAAGACGAGATCGGGGATCATGCCGACGGCATGACCGGATGCCACGAGCCGGGCGTGCGCGGTGAGGTCGGCCATCTCGAAGCGCACGTCGGGCTCGAACCCGGCGGCGCGGCACTGCTGCGTCGCCCACTGACGGGCGGCGGTGCCCACCGGCTCCATGACCCAGGCGCGCTCGCGCAGGTCCTCCAGGCTCTGCGCCGGATCGTCGCTCGAGACGGCCAGACGGATGGCATCCCGCCCCAGCAGGCTGCGCTCGAGCCCCTCGCGATGCTCGCGCGTGTGACCCGGGTACTGCTCGGCCACGACGAGGTCGAAGCCGCGCGCGGCCACCTCGAACAGTCCCTCCTCGGGGGCGAGCTCCGCGACCTCGATGCGCAGGTTCGGCTCGCTCCCGGCCAGGGCGTCGAGGGCTCGGGGGAGCAGGCCGTGCGCGGCGGACTGCATGACGGCCACCCGCACGGGCGCCAGCGACGGCCGCATGCGTTCCAGTTCGGCGCGGGCCGCTTCATCGGCGGCCAGCATGCGCGCGGCGTGCGCCGCGAGAGCGGCCCCTTGGGCGGTCAGACGGACGCGCCGTCCGTCCGGTTCGAGCAGCGGCACCCCGGCCTCTTTCTCGAGCAGGGCGAGCTGCTGCGAGATGGTCGACGGGCTGTACGAGAGGGCATCGGCGACGGCCGCGAGGGTGCCGCGGACCGACAGCTCGTGCAAGAGGCGCAGACGGCGCAGGTCGAACATGGCATCCCTTCGTTTTCATCGATCAGTATGCGTCAGGAATCATCGCTTTTCCCGAACGGATGGCAGCCCCATGCTGAAAACATCCGAGGAAGGATCGCCATGTCGCTCACCGATGTCCCCGACACCACGTCCGGCACCACCCCCGCCGCACTCGTCTCTGCCCACGAGCTCGCCGACGAGGCGATCGCCCTCGTACGCCGCTGGCTCGCCGAGAGCCGGAACGAGCCCGTCGACGCCGCAGCCCAGCGGCTGGCCGGGGTTCTGCGCGACCCGCACGGCCTCGACTTCACCGTCGGCTTCGTCGACGGCGTCGTGCGCCCCGAAGACGTGCGCGTCGCCGCGCGCAACCTCGCCGCGCTCACCCCGCTCATCCCGGGCTTCCTGCCGCTGCACCTCAAAGCCGCGATCCGCCTCGGTGCGTTCGCCGCGCCCATCCTGCCGCAGATCGTCGTGCCCGCCGCCCGTACGGCACTGCGCTCGATGGTGCGCCACCTGATCGTCGACGCCACCGACCGCAAGCTCGGCGAGGCCATCTCCTCGATCCGCGGTCGGGGAGACGGCATCCGCCTCAATGTGAACCTGCTCGGCGAGGCGATCCTCGGCAAGAAAGAGGCCGCGCGGCGCCTGGCCGGCACCCGAAAGCTCCTCTCGCGCGACGACGTCGACTACGTCTCGATCAAGGTCTCGTCGACCGTCGCCCCGCACACGCCCTGGGCCTTCGACGCCGCCGTCGCCGACGCGGTGGCAGCCCTGCGGCCCCTCTACCGTGTGGCGAAAGAGACCGGCACCTTCCTCAACCTCGACATGGAGGAGTTCAAAGACCTCGACCTCACCCTCGCCGTCTTCGAGACGCTGCTGGCCGAGCCCGAGTTCCACGGCGTCGAGGCCGGCATCGTGCTGCAGGCCTATCTGCCCGACGCGCTCGCCGCGATGATCCGCCTGCAGGAGTGGACCGCCGCGCGCGTGGCCTCCGGGGGAGCCCCCATCAAGGTGCGCGTGGTCAAGGGCGCGAACCTGCCGATGGAGCGGGTGGATGCCGACGTGCACGACTGGCCGCTCGCCACCTGGCCCTCGAAGCAGGCGACCGACGCCTCGTACAAGGCCGTCCTCGACTACGCGCTGCGCCCCGAGCACACGACCAACGTGCGGATCGGCGTCGCCGGCCACAACCTGTTCGACGTCGCCCTCGCCTGGCTCCTCGCCGAGCGTCGCGGAGTGACCGGCGGCATCGACGTCGAGATGCTTCTCGGCATGGCGACCGCGCAGCAGTCCGTCGTCCGCCGCACGGTCGGTTCGATCCTGCTCTACACCCCCGTCGTGCACCCGCAGGAGTTCGACGTCGCGATCGCGTACCTGATCCGCCGCCTCGAAGAGGGCGCATCGAGCGAGAACTTCATGTCGGCGGTGTTCGACCTCGACACCCACGAGGCGCTGTTCTCTCGCGAGCGTGACCGCTTCTTGGCATCCCTCGCCGACATGCCCGAGGGCGTTCCCGCCTCGAACCGGGTGCAGGACCGCTCGGCCGAGGCCCCTCCCGCCCCCGCGCACGGCTTCCGCAACACCCCCGACTCCGACCCGGCGATCGAGGCGAACCGCGACTGGTCGCGGGCGATCGTCGCGCGCATGGAGGACTCGACGCTCGGCGCGCGGACCATCGCTGACCACACGGTCACCGACGAAGCCACGCTGAACGCACTGATCCAGGATGCCGCGACGGCTGCCGCGGGCTGGCGCGAGCTCGGAGCCGCGAAGCGCGCGGAGATCCTGCACCGCGCGGGCGACGCGCTCGAGAAGCGTCGCGCCGACCTGCTCGAGGTCATGGGCGCCGAGTGCGGCAAGGTCATCGAGCAGAGCGACCCCGAGGTGTCGGAGGCGATCGACTTCGCCCACTACTACGCCGAGCAGGCGCGCACTCTCGAGGCCGTCGACGGCGCGACCTTCACCCCGGTCGGTGTCACCGTGGTCACCCCGCCGTGGAACTTCCCCGTCGCGATCCCCGCGGGCTCGACCCTCGCCGCGCTCGCCGCCGGTTCCGCCGTGGTCATCAAGCCCGCGGGTCTCGCCGAGCGCTCCGGCGCCGTCATGGTCGAGGCGCTGTGGGAGGCGGGGGTTCCCCGTGAGGTGCTCAAGCTCGTGCAGGTGTCCGAGAACGATCTCGGCCGTCAGCTGCTCACGCACCCCGCCGTCGAGCGGGTCGTGCTCACCGGCGCCTACGAGACGGCGGAGCTCTTCCGCTCGTTCCGCCCCGACCTGCCGCTCTTGGCCGAGACGAGCGGCAAGAACGCCGTGATCGTCACGCCGAGTGCCGACCTCGACCTCGCCGCGAAAGACGTCGCGATGTCGGCCTTCGGCCACGCGGGCCAGAAGTGCTCCGCGGCATCCCTCGTCGTGCTCGTCGGGTCGGTGGCGCGCTCGCGGCGCTTCCGCGACCAACTGGTCGATGCCGTCACCTCGCTCGAGGTCGGCATGCCGTGGGACGAGGCCTCGCGCATCGGACCCCTCATCGAGCCCGCTCAGGGAAAGCTGCTGCGCGCGTTGACGTCGCTCGAGCCCGGCCAGCGCTGGGTGGTCGAGCCGAAGCGCCTCGACGACGAGGGGATGCTGTGGCGGCCCGGCATCCGCGAGGGCGTGCAGCCCGGCAGCGAGTTCCACCGCACCGAGTACTTCGGTCCCGTGCTCGGCATCATGACCGCCGAGACTCTCGACGACGCGATCGAGATCGTCAACGCCATCGAGTACGGCCTCACCTCGGGCCTGCATGCGCTGGATTCGTCCGAGATCGACACCTGGCTCGCGCGCATCGAGGCCGGCAACGTCTACGTCAACCGCGGTACCACCGGCGCCATCGTGCAGCGTCAGCCCTTCGGCGGCTGGAAGAAGTCCGCCGTCGGCGCGGGCACCAAGGCCGGCGGACCGCACTACCTGTTCGGCTTCGGAACGTGGGCGGATGCCGAGACCTCGTCGCCCCGCACGCCCGACGCCCTCGCCGCCCCGGCGTTGGCGGCCGTGCCCGCCGCGGACCGTGAGTGGGTGGCATCCGCCCTCTCGAGCGATGCCGCCGCGTGGGCCGGGGAGTTCTCGCTCGCCCGTGACGTGACCGGCCTGGAGTCGGAGCAGAACGTGCTCCGCTACGCCGCGGTTCCGGTGACCGTGCGCGTCGAGGACGCCTCGGATGCTGCGCTCGTGCGCGTGGTCGCCGCGGGTGTCCACGCCGGGTCGGCCGTGACGGTCAGTGCCGCTCGGGAGCTGTCGCCCGCGGTGCGTGCCTGGCTCGAGGGCGTCGGCGTCCGCGCCGCGGTCGAAGACGCCGCCGAGTGGGGTCGCCGCGCTGCGCGGCTGGCCCGGACGGGTGGCCGCATCCGCCTGCTCGGCGGATCGCCCGTGGCGGTGGCCGAGGCGACGAACGGCTCGCCCTCGGTCGCCCTTTACGCCGGCGAGGTCACCCGCGCCGGACACGTCGAGCTGTTGCCGTTCCTGCGCGAGCAGGCCGTGTCGATCACCGCGCACCGCTTCGGGACGCCGCGCCGGTATGAGGTGCCGCCGCTGGTCGGCTGATCCCCCCCCGATGGCGGGGCCGTTCCTTCGGGGCGGCCCCGCCTCTTCGGTGGGCCCGGGACGGTGCCGCGGGCGTACCGTCCGGCGGAGACCGGTGGCGACCCGCCGGGTCGGGGTGGTGTGGACCGGCGTGTCGGGGTCGGAGTCCGCAGGACGGCGCGCACGACAGGCACGTCGAGGATCCGGGTGGCGGCTACGTCGTTCCCGACGCCGCGGGACCGTGGTCGCCGCGTACGAGATCCTCGCGGGGGAGGGGTACCTGTCGACCCGCCCCGGCGGCCGGTCGTGTTCGGCTACGCCGGGCCGTCGACGCCGGCATTGATGGATGCTGTCGCCCAGATCGTCGAGACGCTCCGCGCCCATGGCGGACCGTCGTGCGGAGTTCGGCGGTGACACGCCGGGCACGGTGAGGGCCTGAGCGGTGTGTCCCGCGGAACCTCCGCAGGACGGTGGGAGGCCCCGGCCCCGGCCCTCACCGACCGAGGATCTCCAACGCCGCCATCGCCGCGTTCTGACCCCCGATGCCGCTCACCGCTCCACCGCGCTGAGCGCTCGAACCGCACAGCAAGACCCGCGCGTGCGGCGTCGCCACTCCCCAGCGCGCGGCGGGGGAGTCGGCGGGCGCGTCGAGCCACGGCCACGACAGGGCGCCGTGGAAGATGTCGCCGCCGGCCATGTTGAGCGTGGCTTCGAGGTCGCTGGTCGTGCGTGCCTCGATGCAGAGCCGTCCGTCGGGCGCCCGCAGGATGCAGTCGCGCAGCGGCTCGGCGAGCACCGACTCCAGCGAGGCCTGGGCGGCGGCCAGCAGTCGTGCTCCCGCGGCGACCGGGTCGGTGTCGGCGATGAGCCGGTGCGGCACCTGCAGGCCGAACATCGTGAGCGTCTGCGCGCCCGACGCGCGCAGCTCCTCACCGAGGATGGACGGGTCGGTGAGCGAGTGGCAGTAGATCTCGACCGGGAGAGGCTCCGGGATGAGCCCTCCGGATGCCGCCACGTGAGCGGCATCCAACTGGGTCATGGTCTCGTTGACGTGGAAGGTGCCCGAGAACGCCGCTTCGGGGGTCACCGATTCGTCTCTGAGACGGGGCAGCCGCGAGAGCAGCATGTTGACCTTGACCTGCGCACCCTCCGGCTCCTCCGCCCTCGTCGTGGCGGCGCCGCCCGCAGCCAGCAGGCGGTCGAGGACGGCGCGGCCGACCCCGCTGAGCACGAGGTCGCCGTGGAAGACGTCGGAGCGGTCGGTCATGGTGTGCACGTCGCCGTCGGGTGAGATCGAGATGACCTCGACGCCGGTGACGATCTCGGCCCCCGCTTCGCGAGCGGCGCGTTCGAGTTCGGCCGTGACCGCGCCCATGCCACCCACGGGGACATCCCAATCTCCCGTCCCGCCGCCGATCACGTGGTAGAGGAAGCAGCGGTTCTGCGCGAGGGAGGGGGCGTCGGACGAGGCGAAGGTGCCGATGAGCGCGTCGGCGAGGGCGATACCGCGCACCAGATCGCTGTCGAAGGAAGAGCGCAGCAGGTCGCTGAGCGGGCGGGTGGTGAGGGCGTCCCACAGCTCGTCGTCGCCCACGCGTTCGCGCAGTTCGTCTGCCGTGGGCAGCGGCTCGGTCATCGTCGGGAAGACCACCTGGGCCACCGGGGCGAGGCGCTCACCGAACGCCGCGAAACGTTCGGCCTCGTCGGCGTCGCCGAGGGTGCGCGCGAACGAGGCGGCCGTCGCCTCGGCATCCCGCGTATCGACAAGGATCCCGCGCGTGGGATCGGCCGGGTCGGGTGTGTAGGAGGAGTAGCGGCGGCGGCGCAGGTCGACGCGCAGACCCAGGTCGTCGATGACCTTCTGCGGCAGCAGGCTCACCAGGTACGAGTAGCGCGACAGGCGCGCATCGACACCCGCCCACGGGCGCTCCGACACGGCGGCGCCGCCCACGGCATCCGATCTCTCGATCACCACCACGCTGCGCCCTGCCCGGGCGAGATAGGCCGCGGCGACGAGGGCGTTGTGCCCGCCCCCCACGATGACGACGTCGTACCGGCGAGAATCCGAAGCGGTCATGAGCCCACGCTAACGACAGCGGCGAATTCGCCGAAGGGGGTGGCGCACGTAGCCTGGATGCCATGACTTCCGCAGCCGACCTGCTCGAGATCGCCACGCGTATCGCTCGGGAGGCCGGTGAACTCGCCCACCGTCGCCGTCGCGAGGGCGTGACGGTCGCCGCGACCAAATCGGCCGCCGCCGACATCGTCACCGCCGCCGACCGCGAGGTCGAGGCCTTCATTCGCGCGGAGCTCGCGCGAGAGCGTCCGGACGACGGCTTCTTCGGCGAGGAATCCGGCGCCGAAGAGGGAACGAGCGGCATCACGTGGGTCGTGGATCCCATCGACGGCACCGTCAACTACGCCTACGGGATCCCGGCCTGGGCCGTGAGCATCGCCGCTGTCGAGGGCACCGCCGAGACCGCGTCGTGGACCGCGCTCGCCGGGGCGGTCTTCAACCCCGTGACGGGCGAGCTCTTCCGCGCCTCGCGCGGTGGAGGTGCCTGGCTCGGTGACCAGCGCCTGTCGGTCGCCGAGGTGGGCCCCGCCGGGGGACTCGTCGCCACCGGTTTCGGGTACAACCCCGAGACCCACGGTCCGGCCCTGGAGCAGCTGTCGCGTGTCATGCCGATCGCCCGTGACGTGCGCCGTATCGGCGCGGCGTCCCTCGATCTGGCCTCGGTGGCCGCCGGTCGCGTCGACGCGTATTACGAGCGCGGCACGCAGCCGTGGGATCACGCCGCCGGCGCGCTGCTGGTCGCCGAAGCGGGCGGAGTCGTCGGGGGAGCGCCCGGCGGACGCCCCGGCAACGGCATGGTGATCGCCGCGGGGCCGGAGTTCTACCGCCGTCTCGAGCCGCTCCTCGACTACGAGCGGTGACAGGGGCCGCGCCCATGGCATTCTCAGATCAGCCGAGGTAGGGTGTTTACCAGTTCGTTATCTTCCGCAACCCGAACCTGCGGAGATGGCCAAGCCCCTACAGCCCGAAGCCGTCGCGTTCGCGACACGACACGAGAGCCCTTCCGCGTTGCCGTCAGAAGCCTCTGAGACTGAGCCCGCCGTCACCCGACGGTCTCGTCGCCCCCTCCCCACGCCCGCTCCCGAGACGACCCCCCGGCTGACCCGAGCCGAGATGCGCCGTCGCTCCGCGAGCGAGACCCCCGTCGCCACGCTCGAGGCCCCCGCCGCCGAGCCGCAGGGCGCCGACCCCGCCCCGGTCGACGCCGACGCCGCCTCTCAGTCCGAGCTGATCGAGAGCGTCGCCGCTGCCGTCGTCGGCACCGTCATCGCCGCGACCATCGAGCCCACGCTGCCGCCTCGCGCCGCCGCCGCGGCTCCCGCCGAGCAGACTCCGGATGCCGCGGCCTCCGACGCCCTCGACGTCACCGTCGTCGACGAGCAGCGTCGTGCCGACGACGTCGCCGTCATCCTGCAGAGCGCGGACGGCGCCGTCGCCACCACCCCGGTGTCCCTCCCGACCTCGCCCATCACGCTTCCCGTGAGCCGTCGGTCGCGCCGTCGCCCCCAGGCGTCGGTCATCCTCGACTCGACCGCCGACGAGGCTGTGGCCGAGCCGGTCGTCGCTGCCGCCGAGCCGGCCGCGGCGCGCGCGTCGAAGCCGCTCGAACAGGCTGCTATCGAGCAGCCCGTCGCCTCCGCCGCGTTCCCCGCTGGCGACACCGTGGCCGACGAATTCGCCACCGCCGCGCGCCTGTTCTCTTTCACCGGCGAGACGCCCACGCAGCAGGCGGCTCCCGTCGCCCCCGCTCCCGAGCCGGTGTCGGAGGGGCTGCCCGCCGCGGCCGCTCCCCGCACCCGCCGCAACGTCCGCCGCATCGCCGCGACCTCGTTCTCGGTCGGCGTCATGGGCGTCGTCGGACTCCTCACCGTGGGCATGACCATGCCGGTCAGCGCCATCGCCTCGGCGAGCGGAACCGACAGCATCACCGCTCCGGTCGCCGACACCGCGACCACGCGTCTCGCGGTCGGCGGAGACGTCGCCTCGTCCGACGGGGCGATCCAGGCGTACGTCGCCCCGGCCCAGTCGCAGGCAGCGGTCGTCGACCGCGCCGACGGCTACAGCGCCACCACGTACTCCAAGATGGCCGTCGACTCGGGCATCAAGTACCCCACCAACTTCTACGTCAACAACCCGACGTCGCCCATCCAGTGGCCCTTCGCGGTCGGCGTCTCGATCTCGTACGGCTTCGGCATGCGCGACGGCGGCTTCCACGAGGGTGCCGACTTCGTGCCCGGCGAGGGTGCGCCCGTGCAGGCGATCGCCGACGGCACCGTCCGCATCGCGACCGAGCAGGGTGGCGCCTTCGGTGTGACCGTGCTGATCGACCACGTGATCGACGGACAGCTCGTCTCGAGCCGCTACGGCCACATGCAGTACGGCTCGCTCCAGGTCACCCCGGGCGAGAAGGTGCACGTCGGCCAGTTCCTCGGACGCACCGGCAACACGGGTCGATCGTTCGGCGCGCACACGCACGTCGAGATCCTCCAGAACGGCACGACCCCGATCGACCCGATCGCGTGGCTGCGTCAGCACGCCGGCGGCTGAGGCTCGATTCGTAAGAGAGTGTCGAGGTCTGATATTCTCTTCTAGTTGCCCGGAGCGATCCGGGTACGCCCCGATAGCTCAGTGGCAGAGCACTTCCATGGTAAGGAAGGGGTCGTCAGTTCAATCCTGACTCGGGGCTCAAGGCATCCTCATCTGAATCCAGGATGCCGTGCGGCGGGGTAGCTCAGTTGGTGAGAGCGCACGACTCATAATCGTGAGGTCGCGGGTTCAAGCCCCGCTCCCGCTACAGATTCGCCGCAAAGCCGTCCCCCGGGGCGGCTTTCGCTTTTCTCCGACGCGTTCCCGCACGAGGTCCTCACGGCGCCCCGATAGGGTGAGCCGCGTGAGTGATTCGGGAGAGTTCGTCCAATCCCTCGCTCGCGGTCTCGAGGTGATCCGCGCCTTCGACGCCGAGAACCCGGCGCTGACGCTCAGCGACGTCGCCCGCCGCGCCGATCTGACCCGTGCCGCGGCCCGCCGGTTCCTCCAGACGCTCGAGACCCTGGGTTACGTGCGCGCCGACGGCCGGGTCTTCTCGCTGACGCCGCGCGTTCTCGAGCTCGGCTTCAGCTACCTCTCTGCGCTCTCGCTGCCGGCGCTGGCCCAGCCGCACCTCGAGCGTCTGTCGCGCGAGGTGGGGGAGAGCGTCTCGTCGGCCGTGCTCGACGGCGCCGACATCGTCTATGTCGCCCGCGTTCCCACGCGTCGCATCATGAGCGTCGGAATAACGATCGGCACGCGTTTCCCCGCCTACGCGACCAGCATGGGGCGCGTGCTGCTCGCGGCGCTTCCCGACGCCGACGCGCGAGAGATCGTGGCCGCCTCGCACCCGGCCCCTCTCACCCCGCGCACGCGGACGGACGTCGATGCGATCGCCGTCGAGCTCGAGGCGGTGCGTGCTCAGGGGTGGGCTCTCGTGGACGGCGAGCTCGAAGAGGGGCTGCGCTCCCTCGCGGCGCCCGTCCACGACCGCTCGGGGGCGGTGGTTGCGGCGGTGAACATCTCGGCCAGTTCCCGCGGGGATGCGAACGAGTGGCGAGAGCGGTGCCTGCCGGCACTGCGGGCCGCCGCGGCCGAGATCGACGCGGACCTCCGCCTGGTCTGAATTCCGGCTGCGGGCCCACGGCGGTCCTCCCTTGCCGTCTTCGTGGTGGTCGGCGTATCCTGTTCGCAGAACGTACGCATGTACGCAGAGCGAACAAGCAAGGATGCTCCGCATGATCGACAAGACCGTCCCCGACCTCGCGTCGGCCGTCGCCGGGATCGCCGACGGCGCGACCGTGATGATCGGCGGCTTCGGCCGCGCGGGTCAGCCCGTCGAGCTGATCGACGCGCTCATCGCGCACGGCGCGCGCGATCTCACCGTCGTCAACAACAACGCGGGCAACGGCGACACCGGCTTGGCCGCCCTGCTCGCGGCCGGGCAGGTGCGCAAGATGATCTGCTCCTTCCCGCGCCAGAGCGACTCGTGGGTCTTCGACGGGCTGTACCGCGACGGCAAGGTCGAGCTCGAGCTCGTGCCGCAGGGCAATCTCGCCGAGCGCATCCGCGCCGCCGGCGCCGGCATCGGCGGGTTCTTCACCCCCACCGGCTTCGGGACGCAGCTCGCCGAGGGCAAAGAGACGCGGCGCATCGACGGTCGCGACTACGTGCTGGAATACCCCATCCGCGCGGATGCCGCCCTGATCAGCGCCCGCGCCGCCGACCGCTGGGGCAACCTCGTCTATCGCGAGACCGCACGCAACTTCGGCCCCATCATGGCTGCGGCTGCGGCCACGACCATCGTCCAGGTCGACGAGATCGTCGAGCTCGGCTCGCTCGATCCCGAGTCGGTCGTCACCCCGGGTCTCTACGTCGATCGCGTGGTCGCGGTCGGGGAGCGCGCATGGCTCCGCGACGGCGCGTTCGTCGGCGGCGTCGACATCGAGGGCCGGGCTCTGGCATCCGAGGAGGAGAAATGACAACTCGCATCTCGCGGCGCGATCTCGCCGCCCGCGTGGCATCCGACATTCCCGAGGGCGCGGTCGTCAACCTCGGCATCGGTGCTCCGACCCTGGTCGCCGACTACCTGCCGGCGGGACTCGAGATCGTCCTGCACACCGAGAACGGCATGCTCGGCATGGGTCCCGCTCCCGAGCGCGGGCGCATCGACCCCGACCTCATCAACGCGGGCAAGCAGCCGGTCACCGCGCTCGCGGGGGCTGCGTACTTCCACCACGCCGACTCGTTCGCGATGATGCGCGGCGGGCACCTCGACGTGTGCGTGCTGGGGGCGTTCCAGGTGTCGGCCGACGGCGATCTCGCCAACTGGTCGACCGGCGAGCCCGGCGCCATCCCCGCGGTGGGCGGCGCCATGGACCTCGCGATCGGCGCGAAAGACGTCTACGTCATGACCGACCTGCTCACCAAGGGCGGCGAGCCCAAGCTCGTCGCCGCCTGCAGCTATCCCCTCACGGGCGTGGGCTGCGTCTCGCGGGTCTACACCGACCACGGCGTCTTCGACGTCACCCCCGACGGCTTCCGCGTGCGGGAGCTTTTCGGCGACAACACGCACGAAGAGATCGAGTCCCTGCTCGGTCTGAGCCTGGAGGCCTGAGACATGCCCGCATCCTTCGTCTACGACGCCGTCCGCACCCCCTTCGCGCGCCACGGCAAGGCCTTCGCCGACGTGCGCCCCGACGACCTGGCGGCCACCGTCATGGCATCCGTCGTCGAGCGCACCGGTATCGACCCCGCGCGCATCGAAGACGTGATCTTCGGCGATGCGAACCAGGCGGGGGAGGACAACCGCAACGTCGCGCGTTTCGGCGCCCTCCTGGCGGGCTTTCCCTCGTCGGTGCCGGGGACGACGATCAACCGGCTGTGCGGATCGTCGCTGGATGCCGTGATCCAGGGCTCCCGCGCGATCGAGGCCGGCGATGCCGACGTCATCCTCGCCGGCGGCGTCGAGTCGATGACCCGTGCCCCCTTCGTGGTCGAGAAGAGCCCGCGGCCCTTCCCCGCGGCGAACCAGACGATGTGGAACACCTCGATCGGCTGGCGCATGACCAACCCGCGTCTGAGGGCGGACTGGACGATCTCGAACGGCGAGAGCGCCGAGAAGCTCGCCGAGATCTACGACATCTCCCGAGAGCAGCAGGACGCTTTCGCCGCGCGCAGCCACCGTCTCGCTGCCGCGGCGTGGGCAGAGGGACGCTTCGACGATGAGATCGTGCAGGTCGAGGGGCACGCGCTCGCGCGTGACGAGGGCATCCGCGACGATTCGACCGCCGAGGTGCTCGCGGGTCTGCGACCTGCTTTCCTTAAGGACGGCACGGTCACGGCGGGAAACTCCTCGCCCATCAACGACGGGGCCTCGGCAGTGCTGCTGGGAGCGGAGGGGATCCTGGATGCCGAGCCCCTCGCGCGCATCGCGGGTCGGGCCGCATTCGGCAACGACCCCGATGTGTTCGGTGTCGCCCCGGTCGAGGCGGCCAACCGCGCTCTCG
>JAKOMY010000263.1 GCA_022702225.1 Microbacteriaceae bacterium
CCGCCTGAGCCGCGGCGGCCCGGATCTCAGGAGTTCGGTACGCCCGCAGAACCCGGGAGCCGGGCACCTCCCCCATGCCGAAGGCCCCGCCGCACCGGAGCGCGACGGGGCCGAACCGGACGGACTCACACCTTCGAGAGCCCCCGCACCGGACTGACCGCCTGCTCGGCCTCGTGGTCGGGGCCCAGCGGGATGCCGCTGCGGTCGCGGAGCACCAGCGTGGCGATCGCGCCGAGAACCACCATGCCCGCGAGGTACCAGGTCACCGACGCGGTCGACCCCGTCTCGCGCACCAGCGCCTCGGCGATCGTCGGGGCGAACGCCCCGCCCAGGATCGCGCCGAGCGCGTACGAGATCGACACCCCTGAGAAGCGGATGGATGCCGGGAACAGCTCGGCGTAGAGCGCCGCCTGGGGCCCGTAGGTGAGGCCGAGGCCCACGGTCAGCACCACGAGCCCCAGGGTCAGCAGGCCGATGCTCGCGGTGTTGACCAGGGGGAACAGCAGGAAGACACCGACCAACAGCGCCGCCCACCCGATGAGGTAGGTGGTGCGACGACCGATGACGTCACCGATCCACCCGCCGATCCAGGTGAAGACGAGCCACGACACGGCCGAGATGGTGACGGCTCCCAGCACGTCGGCCGTCGCCAGGCCCACGGGGCCGTCGGGGTTCGTGGCGTAGCGCTGGATGTAGCCGCCCGTGGTCATGTAGCCCACGGCGTTGTTGCCGGCGAACACGAGGGCGGCGATCAGCACGAGCAGCGCGTGCTTGCGGAACAGCTGCACGATCGGCATCCGCGTCTTCTCTTTGCGCTCGGCCAGCTCGAGGAAGACCGGGCTCTCCTCGACCTTCCGGCGCACGTAGTACCCGATGAGGATCAGCACGAACGACAGCAGGAACGGCACGCGCCAGCCCCACGCGAAGAAGGCGTCGCCGGGGGCGATGACCGCCATGAGTGCGAGCATGCCGCTCGCCAGCAGCAGACCCAGGGGAACGCCGAGCTGCGGAGCGGCGCCGAAGAGGCTGCGCTTGGCCTTGGGGGCGTGCTCGACGGCCATGAGCACCGCGCCGCCCCACTCGCCTCCGGCCGAGACGCCCTGCAGCACACGCAGCAGGATCAGCAGCACGGGGGCCGCGACGCCGATGACGTCGAAGGTCGGAAGCACTCCGATCAGGGTCGTCGAGGCGCCCATGAGGATCAGCGTGATCATCAGCACCACCCGACGGCCGTACTTGTCGCCGAGGTGGCCGGCGAGGAAGGCGCCGAGGGGGCGGAAGAGGAAGCTCAGCCCCACGGTGAGGAACGACAGGATCTGTGCGACCCCGGGTCCGGCCGGGGCGAAGAAGAGCTGGCCGAAGACCAGACCCGCCGCCGAGGCGTAGAGGAAGAAGTCGTACCACTCGACGGTGGTTCCGACGACGGTGGCGAAGACCACGCGGCGGCGATCGCCGGAGGTCGAGATGGTGCCGGTCGGCGTGAAACCGTCCGAGGGGCGAGGAGATGCGGTGGACATGGGTGGGCTCCTTTGACGTCATCGTCGAGACCGCGACGTCGCTGTCGAGAGGGGGCGGGGCCGTGCTTGCCCCCGCCTTTCGGATCATATACGATTTCGAATACGACGCAAGGGAGCTTCATGAACGACACCACCGACCCCCGGTTCGCCGCTCTCGGCGCCCGTCCGGGCAAGATCGTGGCCGTCCACCTGTCGTACGCCTCGCGCGCCGATCAACGCGGCCGACGCCCCGCCGCCCCCTCGTACTTCTTCAAGCCGTCGAGCTCACTGGCCCCCTCGGGGGTCGACATCGAACGCCCCGCGGGCACCGAACTCCTCGCGTTCGAGGGCGAGATCGCGCTGGTCATCGGCACCCCCGCGCGGTGGGTGACTCCGGATGCCGCGTGGTCGCACGTGGCATCCGTCACCGCCGCGAACGACTTCGGCCTCTACGACCTCCGGGCCAACGACAAGGGCTCGAACGTCCGGTCGAAGGGCGGTGACGGCTACACGCCGCTCGGCCCCGCACTCATCGATGCCCGCGACGTCGACCCCGAGAACCTGCGGTTGCGCACCTGGGTCGACGGAGAGCTCGTTCAAGACGACTCGACCGCGGGCCTCATCTTCCCCCTCGCCCGGATCGTCGCCGACCTGTCGCAGCACTTCACGCTCGAGACCGGAGACGTCGTCCTCACCGGCACCCCCGCGGGATCCTCGGTCGTCACGCCGGGCCAGGTGGTCGAGGTGCAGGTGGATGCCGGCGCCCTCTCGACAGGAAAGCTCCGCACCACGGTGGTCCAGGGCGACCGGGCGTTCGACGCCGCGATCGGCTCGCTGCCCGCGGCGGACGACACCCAGCGCACCGAGGCGTGGGGGTCGCCGGAGGCCGCAGCCGCAGCGAAATCAGGCGATGCCGGCGAAACAGGCAGCGAGGCGGCGGACGAGCCCGTTTCCGTGGCGTCCCCCGTCCTCGCGACCGGATCCGGCCCTCTCTCCCCCGCCCTGCGCGACAAGCTCTCGCGCGTCCCCGTCGCCGCCCTCAGCGGGCAGCTGCGCAAGCGCGGCCTGAACGACGTGACCGTCGACGGGGTACACCCGCTCACCCCGGGCAGCCGCTTCGTGGGCACGGCCCGGACCCTGCGCTTCGTCCCGCACCGCGAAGACCTCTTCGCGGCCCACGGCGGCGGCCAGAACGCGCAGAAGCGCGCCTTCGACGCGGTCGAAGCGGGCGAGGTCATCGTCATCGAGGCGCGCGGTGAGACCGGATCCGGGACGCTCGGAGACATCCTCGCCCTCCGCGCGCACGCCCGCGGCGCCGCAGCGATCGTCACCGACGGGGGCGTCCGCGACGCCCAGGCCGTGGCCGCCGTCGGAATCCCCGTCTTCACCGCGGGCCCCCACCCCGCCGTCCTCGGAAGGCGCCACGTGCCGTGGGAGACCGACGTGGCCGTCGGCTGCGGCGGCACCACCGTCGAGCCCGGCGACATCCTCGTGGGCGACGGCGACGGGGTCATCGTCATCCCGCCCGCCGTGGCCGAGGAGGTGGCCGACGCCGCCCTCGCGCAGGAAGAGGAAGATGCCTGGATCGCCCGCCAGGTGGTATCCGGTCATCCCGTCGAGGGACTCTTCCCGATGAACGCTTCGTGGCGCGCCCGCTTCGACAGCGAGAAGAACGCCTGATGGATGCCAGCACCTCGACCCAGAGCAAATCCCAGCGCGCGTACCACTGGATCAAGACCCGCATCGCGTCGCAGGAGTTCACCCCCGGCTACCGGCTGGTGCTCGGCTCGATCGCCGGAGAACTCGACATGAGCGTCGTGCCGGTGCGCGAAGCGATCCGTCAGCTCGAGGCCGAGGGGCTCGTCATGTTCGAGCGCAACGTCGGCGCCCGCGTCTCGATGGTCGACGACACCGCCTACCGCTTCAGCATGCAGGCGCTCAGCCTGCTCGAGGGCGCGGCGACCGCGCTGTCGGCCCGCGCGCTGACCACCGACGACGTGCGACGCGCGCGCCAGGTCAACGAGCTCATGGTCGAGACGCTCGAGCACTTCGATCCGCGGTCCTTCACCGCGCTGAACCAGGAGTTCCACGCGATCCTGTTCGCCAAGTGCGCCAACCCGCGCATGCTCGAGCTCGTGCAGGCCGAGTGGGCGCGCCTCGGCCACCTGCGCGACTCCACCTTCAGCTTCGTGCCCGGTCGCGCCGCCGAGTCGGTGCGCGAACACGAGAACATCCTCGTGCTGATCGAGAACGGCGCCCCGCTCGCCGAGATCGAGAAGGTCTCGCGCCGCCATCGCTCGGCGACTCTCGACGCCTACATGATCCACGAGCACCCCGACCAGGTGCTCGGTCTGCCCGCTTTCTGATTCCGGATGCCATCGGCATCCGCCCCCTCCGAAGAAGGAGCATCAATGACCCGCCGTATCCCCGCCGAGCTGCCCGAGCGCATCCAGCACTACATCGGCGGCCGGTTCGTCGACTCCGTCGACGGCGACACGTTCGACGTGCTCGACCCGGTGACCAACCAGACCTACGTCTCGGCCGCCGCCGGCAAGAAAGCCGACATCGACCTCGCGGTCGCCGCCGCCCGCACGGCCTTCACCGAGGGCCCCTGGCCGCGCATGCTCCCCCGCGAGCGTTCGCGCGTGCTCCACCGCATCGCCGACCTCGTCGAATCGCGCGACGAGCGTCTCGCGGAGCTCGAGTCGTTCGACTCGGGGCTCCCGATCACGCAGGCGCTCGGCCAGGCCCGCCGCGCGGCCGAGAACTTCCGCTTCTTCGCCGACCTGATCGTGGCGCAGACCGACGACGCCTTCAAGGTACCCGGACGCCAGCTCAACTACGTCAACCGCAAGCCGATCGGCGTCGCCGGCCTCATCACGCCGTGGAACACCCCCTTCATGCTCGAGTCGTGGAAGCTCGGTCCCGCCCTGGCCACCGGCAACACCGTGGTGCTCAAGCCCGCGGAGTTCACGCCCCTGTCGGCGTCGCTGTGGGCGGGCATCTTCGAGGAGGCGGGGCTTCCCGAGGGCGTGTTCAACCTCGTCAACGGCCTCGGCGAAGACGCCGGCGATGCCCTGGTGAAGCACCCCGATGTGCCGCTCATCTCGTTCACGGGCGAGAGCAGCACGGGCCAGCTGATCTTCGCCAACGCCGCCCCGTTCCTCAAGGGCCTGTCGATGGAGCTCGGGGGCAAGAGCCCGGCGATCGTCTTCGCGGATGCCGACCTGGATGCCGCGATCGACGCGACCATCTTCGGCGTGTTCTCGCTCAACGGCGAGCGCTGCACCGCGGGGAGCCGCATCCTCGTCGAGCGCTCGGTGTACGACGTCTTCGTCGAACGCTACGCCGCGCAGGCCGACCGCGTGAAGGTCGGTTATCCCGACGACCCCGCGACCGAGGTCGGGGCGCTCGTGCACCCCGAGCACTACGAGAAGGTCATGTCGTACGTCGAGCTCGGCAAGAGCGAGGGACGTCTCGTCGCCGGCGGCGGCCGGCCGCAGGAGTTCGCGGAGGGCAACTTCGTGCGGCCCACGGTGTTCGCCGACGTCGCGCCCGACGCGCGCATCTTCCAGGAGGAGATTTTCGGCCCCGTCGTCGCGATCACGCCCTTCGACACCGACGAAGAAGCCCTCGCTCTGGCGAATAACACGAAGTACGGCCTCGCCGCCTACGTCTGGACCAACGACCTGAAGCGCGCGCACCTGTTCGCCCAGAACGTCGAGGCGGGCATGGTGTGGCTGAACTCCAACAACGTCCGCGACCTGCGCACCCCGTTCGGCGGCGTGAAGGCCTCGGGCCTCGGACACGAGGGCGGCTACCGCTCGATCGACTTCTACACCGACCAGCAGGCCGTGCACATCACGCTCGGCGGTGCCCACAACCCCACCTTCGGCAAGGCTCCGAGCCCGGCCCACTGAGCGAGACCCCGACCCGCGCACGCAGACGCAGACACACACGCAAGGACGCGACCCCATGACGAAGCACACCGAAGAAGAGAAGACCTCCTCCGGGTTCTGGGTGACCCAGGAGGCCCCGATCGCCTCGGACGATCCCATCCCCACCCCCACGTCTCCCGCACCCGACATCCTGCGCTGCGCGTACATGGAGCTCGTGGTCACCGATCTCGCGGCATCCCGGGTCTTCTACGTCGACGTGCTGGGACTGCACGTCACCGCAGAGGACGACGAGGCGATCTACCTCCGCTCCACCGAGGAGTTCATCCACCACAACCTCGTGCTGCGTCAGGGCGATGTGGCCGCGGTCGCCGCGTTCTCGTACCGCGTGCGGTCACCGCACGACCTCGACAAGGCGGTGGCGTTCTACGAGGAGCTCGGCTGCGACGTCCGCCGCGCGCCGAACGGCTTCACCCAGGGCATCGGCGATTCCGTGCGCGTGGTCGACCCCCTCGGCTTCCCCTACGAGTTCTTCTTCGACACCGAGCACCAGGAGCGCCTCTCGTGGCGCTACGACCTGCACTCCCCCGGTGAGCTCGTGCGCCTCGACCACTTCAACCAGATCACGCCCGACGTCCCACGCGCGGTGAACTTCATGCAGTCGCTGGGCTTCCGCGTGACCGAGGACATCCAAGACGAGGAGGGCACGGTCTACGCCGCATGGATGCGCCGCAAGCCCACCGTGCACGACACCGCCATGACCGGCGGCGACGGCCCCCGCATGCACCACGTCTGCTTCGCGACGCATGAGAAGCACAACATCCTCGCCATCTGCGACAAGCTCGGCGCGCTCCGCCGCTCGGATGCCATCGAGCGCGGTCCCGGCCGCCACGGCGTCTCGAACGCGTTCTACCTGTACCTGCGCGACCCCGACGGGCACCGCGTCGAGATCTACACGCAGGACTACTACACCGGCGATCCCGACAACCCGGTCATCACGTGGGACGTGCACGACAATCAGCGCCGCGACTGGTGGGGCAACCCGGTGGTCCCCAGCTGGTACACCGACGGCTCGCTCGTGCTCGACCTCGACGGCAACCCCCAGCCGGTCCGCGCGCGCGAACACTCCAGCGAGATGGCCGTCACCATCGGCGCTGACGGCTTCAGCTACACCCGCGCGCCGGAGGAATCGGCATCCGCCCCCTCCTCCGAGTTCAAGCTCGGCAACCAGCTCTGACATGCTCACCGACGCACAGATCGACGCCATCGCGGCCGAGCTCGCCGAGGCCGACCGCACGCACGCGGTCATTCCGCGCATCACGGCGAGGTTCCCGGATGCCACGGTCGACGACTCGTACCGGATCCAGGGCCGCTGGCGCGATACGCAGCTCGCCGCGGGTCGCACCCTGGTGGGGCGCAAGATCGGGCTGACGTCGAAGGCCATGCAGCAGGCGACCGGCATCACCGAGCCCGACTACGGCGTGATGTTCGACGACACCGTGTACCGCTCGGGGGCCGAGATCCCCGTGGATCACTTCTCGAACGTGCGTATCGAGGTCGAACTCGCCTTCGTGCTGAAGAAGCCGCTCGAGGGCCCCGACTGCACACTCGACGACGCACTGGCCGCGATCGACTACGCCGTGCCGGCCCTCGAGGTGCTCAACTCGCACATCGAGCTCGAGGGCCGCACGATCGTCGACACCATCAGCGACAACGCGGCCTACGGCGCGATGGTGCTCGGCGAGGTGCACAGGCGCCCCGACGAGATCGACCTGCGGTGGGTGCCGGGCGTGCTCAGCCGCAACGGCGAGATCGAGGAGACCGGGGTCGCGGCCGGCGTCCTCGGCCATCCCGCCACCGGCGTCGCCTGGCTCGCGAACAAGTTCGCCCAGCACGGCGCGCGCCTGGAGGCGGGCGAGATCATCCTGGCAGGATCGTTCACGCGCCCGATGTGGGTGTCGCGGGGCGACGACGTCCTCTGCGACTACGGACCGATGGGAACGATCTCGTGCCGCTTCGTCTGACCCCGACATTCCGCGCCGCGCTCGCGGCATCCGATCGACCTCTCGCGGGGATGTGGGTGTGCTCGGGCAGCACCGTCAGCGCCGAGATCGCCGCGGGCTCGGGCCTGGACTGGCTCCTGCTCGACATGGAGCACTCCGCCACCTCGCTCGAAACCGTGCTCGCGCTGTTGCAGGTGACCGCCGCGTACCCGGTGACCCCCGTCGTCCGCGTGCCGTGGAACGACCCGGTCGTCATCAAACAGGTGCTCGACCTCGGCGCGCAGAGCCTCATCGTCCCGATGGTGTCCTCGGCCGATGAGGCCCGCGCCGCGGTCGCCGCCACCCGCTATCCGCCCGCCGGGGTTCGCGGGGTCGGGAGCGCCTTGGCCCGCAGCGCGCGCTGGAACCGGATCGACGGGTACCTCGCCGACGCCGCCGAGCACGTCTCGCTCACCGTGCAGATCGAGACGACCGACGGCGTCGCCGCCGCGGCAGATATCGCCGCCGTCGAGGGGGTGGATGCCGTCTTCGTCGGCCCCTCCGACCTCTCGGCATCCATGGGTCTTCTCGGACAGCAGACGCACCCCGACGTGGTCGCCGCCGTGCACGCCGTGTTCGCCGCGGCCCGGGATGCCGGAACCCCGGTCGGCGTGAACGCGTTCGACCCCGCGGTGGCCGAGGCCTACCTCGACGCGGGCGCCGACTTCGTCGCCGTCGGGGCGGACGTCGCCCTGCTCGCGCGGGCTTCCGAGGCGCTCGCTACGCGGTTCGTCACCGCGCGGGTGGCCTCGGGCGAGCGCGACAGTTACTGACGGCTCCCCCGCGCGAGGCTAGGGAACGCGAGACGCACCCAGCGCCACGAGTTCCGCCCGGGTCGCGACCCCGGCTTTGCGCAGCAGGTTGGACACGTGGAACTTCACGGTGTTCTCGCTGATCCCCAACTGCGTCGCGATGGCGCGGTTGCGCGAGCCGACGATGACGAGCGTGAGCACTTCTCGCTCTCGCGGGCTCAGATCCACCGCGTCGTCGAGGAACTCGGGGCGCGCCGGCGGGTCGAGAGGAAGCCGCACCGACACCTCCGAGCCCCACCCGGGCGTCGAGGCGACATCGAAGGCCCCGTTCAACGCGCTCACCCGTTCGACGATCGGGCGCAGCGAATCGTCGTGCGCGGTCAGCCGCCCCTCGCCGTCGTCGCGGATACCGATGAGCAGGTTCAGGCCGTCGCAATCCCACTGGATGCGCACGCGGTGCGGCGCTCCACGGTCGAGCAGGGCCAGTACCGCGCTGCGGACGATCGCGCGCGCTTCATGCGCGACCTCACCGGGAAGGGCGCGCCCGGTGGTCGGCGGCTCGACGAACTGCACGTCGAGGTCGCCGTGGCGCACGAGCGGACGCAGGTCGCTGCGCAGGCGCGCGAAGGCACCGGTGACCGGCTCGAGCAGAACGCCGTGCTGCTGGTCGGTCGAGGTGCGCAGCACCACCAGAGCCGCGGCCGCGGTCTCGGTGGCGAGGGTCCGGGCCGCGCGGTCGTCGAGGCGCGATGAGCGCAGGACCGCGAGCACGGACTCGAGCGTGACCGCGTGCCGATCGGCCTGTTCGGCGACGATGCGTTCGTGCTCGGTGACGAGCGCGCGGGATGCCGGGGAGGCGAGGGCGGGTACGGACGTCACGTGTTCAACCTAGACCACGGCGTGCACCTACCCATTCGGGTAGGTGGCCCCCTGCGGTCGACCGGCCCGTGCGGCGTCCGCACCGGCGCAGCATGGGGTCATGATGTCCCGCGACGACGCCACCGTCGAGTCCTCCCTCTCGCGCATCGCCGGGGAGCTGGCATCCGTCGTCGACCGCCTCGTCTCGGAGCCCGGCGACCTCGACGGCGTGCTCGACGTGCTCACCGACGTCGATCGTGTCTTCGTCCTCGGCGCGGGGCGCTCGGGCCTCGCGCTGCGCATGACGGCGATGCGCCTGATGCACCTCGGCCTCGAGGTGCACGTCGTCGGCGAGACCACGACACCCGCGATCGGCGCGAAGGACGCCCTGCTGACCGCCAGCGGCTCGGGCACCACCGGAGGCATCGTCCGCGCGGCAGAGACCGCGGCCGATGTCGGCGCCCGCGTCGTCGCGATCACCACCGCGCCCGACTCGCCGCTGGGGCGCGCCGCCGACGCCCTCGTCACCGTTCCCGCCGCCGCCAAGCTCGACCGCTCCGAGGCCGCCTCGACCCAGTACGCGGGCAGCCTCTTCGAGCAGGCCGTCGTGCTCGTGGGAGACGCGATCTTCGACGCCCTCTGGCACCGCTCGGGCCTCTCGGCCGATGAGATCTGGCCGCGCCACGCCAACCTCGAATGACCCACCCCGCAGAGAAGAAGGACCCCCTCATGAAACTGCAGTTCGCCATGGACACCCTGTCCACCGAAGCCGCCCTCGACCTCGCCGCCGCCGCGGCGCCGCACGTCGACATCCTCGAGCTCGGCACCCCGCTCATCAAGAGCGAGGGCCTCTCCGCCATCACCGCGATCAAGCGCGCGCACCCCGACAAGATCGTCTTCGCCGACCTCAAGACGATGGATGCCGGCGAGCTCGAGGCCGACATCGCCTTCAGCGCCGGTGCCGACCTCGTCACCGTCCTCGG
>JAKOMY010000280.1 GCA_022702225.1 Microbacteriaceae bacterium
CGAGATGCTGCTGCTGGCGCCGTGGGTGCTGTTGGCGCTGTGGGCCGTCTACGCCCTGCTGTTCGCCCCTCACGTGCGTATCGATGCCGACGGCATCCGGATCCACAATCCGCTGCGCGTCGTCGACATCGCGTGGGCGCGCGTGGCCGACATCGACATGCGCTGGCAGCTCGAAGTGCGCACGGACGAGCCACGCGTCGTGAAGGCCTTCGGAGGCCCCGTCGCCGGTCGCCCCGGTCGTCCGGCGCTTCGACGCGACGACTCCCGGGGGAGACGCGAACCTCCCGCGATCCGGGACCTGCAGCTCATTCAGGAGGCCTGGGAGAGCGCGCGCCGCACGGCGTCCGAGAGCGGCGTCGTGCGTCGCTCGTGGGACATTCCCTCGGTCATTTCCCTGCTGGTTCTGGTCTGCTGGGTTATCATCGCTTTGTTCATCTCAGGCGGTCTCGGCTGAGCGCGATGCTGCGCTCGACGGACACCGCAGTGGCAAAGCGCCATGTAAGAGCTTTGTTACGGTCGTGAAAAGTGTGTTCCCCCGGCACTCGTTTCATGGGAAGCCGACGTAGGGTCGCTGAAGATCCTTAGCCAGGCAAACGAATAGGCGGGGATCTCGAAGGCGAGAGGACCACCCATGATGCTGACCCCCGATGTGCTCCGGACGGGCTCGCGCACCTCATGACGCTGTACGTTCTGCGACGGTTCGTGAACTACGCCGTCCTGAGCCTGCTGGCGACGTGCCTCGCGTACGTGCTCGGCAGCGCCCTGCTGCGGCCCCAGGATCGCTTCTACGGCATGAACCCGCGGCCGCCGGAGGAGTCCATCATCGCGAGCCTCAACGCTCTCGGCGCCAATCCCGACGTTCCGATCCTCGTGCGCCTGTGGAACTGGCTCGTGAACCTGTTCACGAAGTTCTCGCTCGGCAACACCATCGGCGGTCAGGACGTCATGACCGAGATCGCGACGCGCGCCGGCACGAGCCTGCGCCTGCTGTTGATCGGGTCGCTGATCGGCGCGGTGGTCGGTGTGCTCATCGGCGTGTGGGGGGCGGTGCGCCAGTACCGCGCCACCGACCAGGTGACGACCTACGCCTCCTACCTGGTCTTCGCGACGCCGACCTTCGTCATCGGCGTGCTGCTGATGATCGGGGCGACCAACCTGAACAACGCCGCGGGCACGCAGCTCATCCGCTTCACGGGGGAGTACACCGCGGGCGTCGAGGGGTTCTGGCCGATGATCGCCGACCGCGCGGTGCACCTGCTGCTGCCCACCCTCGCTCTGGTGCTCATCAGCGCGGCCTCGTACTCGCGCTACCAGCGCAGCATGATGCTCGACGTCCTCGGCGCCGACTACATCCGCACGGCCCGCGCGAAGGGACTGCCGCGTACGCAGGCGCTCTTCCGTCACGGCGTGCGCATCGCGCTCATCCCGATGTCGACGTTCTTCGCGTACAGCTTCGGCACGCTCATCGCCGGTTCGACCATGCTCGAGATCGTCTTCTCGTGGCGAGGCATGGGGCAGTTCCAGCTCAACGCCGTCACCCAGCAGGACATCAACGCCGTGGCGGGGTCGACCCTGTTCGTCGCCGTGCTGGTCCTGCTGTCATCGACCCTGTCCGAGGTGCTCTACGCCGCACTCGACCCGAGAGTGAGGAGCTGACATGACCATGCAGGAAGAAGCCCTCGACGGCACGCTCGTCGCCACGAGCCCCGTCACCCGCGATCGCAAGCCGCTGTCGCGCGGTGCCCTGGTGCGCGCGCGTCTGCGCAAGATGCCCCGCTTCTGGGTCGGTGCGAGCATCCTCGTCTTCATCGTGCTCTGGGCCTTCATCGGCCCGCTGCTCTACCCCTACGACGCGACCCAGCGCGACTTCCTCAACGTCGGCCTCGGGCCCACGCAGCTGCACTGGTTCGGCACCAACGGCATCGGGCAGGACATCTACGCCCAGACGCTGGTCGGCCTGCAGAAGTCGCTCATCATCGGCGCCCTCGCCGGCATCGGTGCGACGCTGATCGCGGCGGCCGTGGGTTCGCTCGCCGGCTACCTGGGCGGCAAGATCGATGCCGTCATCGGGTGGTTGATCCACCTGCTGCTCGTCATCCCGTCGTTCTTCATCCTCGTTCTGCTGAGCCCGCTGACGCGCGGCCTGTCGTGGCTCGCGCTGACGTTCTTCCTCGCGGTATTCAGCTGGATGATCCTCGCCCAGGTCGTGCGCAACCAGACCCGGTCGTTGCGCAACCGCGACTTCGTGCGTGCCGCGCGGTACATGGGCATGCCCACCCGGCAGATCCTCGGGCGCCACATCATCCCCAACATCGCGTCGCTGCTCATCATCGACGCGACCCTCGGCATCGTCTCGGCCATCATGGCCGAGACCTCGCTCAGCTACTTCGGCTTCGGCGTCCAGGCGCCCGACGTCTCGCTCGGCACGCTGCTGGCGTCGGGCACGTCGGCCGCGGTGACCCGCCCGTGGCTGTTCGTGTACCCCGCCGGCGTGCTGATCGTGCTGCTCCTGGCCATCAGCCTCATCGGCGACGCCCTGCGCGACGCCATCGACCCCACCTCGGGAGCGAACCGTGACTGACACCCGATCCGCCACCATGCTGTCCTCGACCGGC
>JAKOMY010000292.1 GCA_022702225.1 Microbacteriaceae bacterium
GGGCGGCCTCCCATACCAGGTGGCGCAACCACGACATCGGCGTGTGCCCCTCGGGGACCTTCTGCTGCGGCAGCGCGGGCTTGGCCCGACGTAGCGGAAAGGCGATCTCGTCGGCGAGCTCGACCGTGCGGGCCACCGCTCCGGGATACCGCCGGAACCGCGCGGCCATCTCGACCCCCGAGCGCAGGTGCGCCCCGGCGTGAGCCGGGAGCCAGCCGTCCAACTCGTCGAGCCCGCGATTGGCCCGCACCGCGGCAACGGCGGCCGCGAGCAGCTCTTTCTGCGGAGCGGCGTAGTGCACGTTGTTGGTTGCGAGGATCGGCAGACCCCGGTCGGCGGCGAGGCCAGCGAGTACATCGTTGCGGCGGGAGTCGAGCGGGTCGCCGTGATCCGTCAGTTCGACGTAGACGGCCTCCGCGCCGAACAGGGCGACGAGGGTGTCGAGCTCACGCGCGGCTCCGGTCGGACCCTCGAAGGCGAGAGCCTGACGCACCGCCCCCTTTCGGCATCCGGTCAGCACCGCCCACTGCGGGTCGCTCGGTCCTCCGGCGCGCTCGGCGAGGTCCTCGAGGTCGTAGACCGGTCGCCCTTTCTCGGCACCGGTGAGCTGGGCGTGGGTGATGGCCGCGGCGAGACGGTGGTACCCCTCTTCCTGACGGGCTAGGACGAGGAGGTGCGAACCCATCGGGTCGGCTTCACCGTTCTGGGGACCGGTGAGCCCGAGCGAGAGCTCCGCACCGAAGACGGTGTGCACCGCCCGCTGCTCGGCCGCCTCAGCGAATCGCACGATCCCGTAGAAGCCGTCGTGGTCCGTCAGAGCAAGAGCGTGCAGGCCCAGTCGCTCGGCCTCTTCGACGAGCTCTTCGGGAGAGGACGCACCGTCGAGGAACGAGTACGACGAGTGCGCGTGCAGTTCGGCATAGGGCACGGTGTCGGCCGGTCGCTCGATCGAGGGCGGTACGTAGGCGCCGCGCTTGTGCGACCACGCCGGGCTGTCGCCGCCGTCACCGTTCGGCGGGGCGCTGGTAGGACGGCGGGCGTCGCTGAGCAGGCGCTCGAGCTCCGACCACTTCACGGGAGGATTGGTCCACCCCATCAGCGCGCCCTCACCCCGAGGACGAAGTCGGGTCGGTTCTCAGTCATACCGCCCCTCCGCTCGCCACTCGCCCTCTTCGACCACCAGGAGCCACGCACCCCCATCGGCGTCCACCACCTGGAACCGGTGCGCCTTGCGCGAGCGCAAGGCGTCCCACCGCCGCTCGCTAATCGGCCAGGGGCCCGCCCACTCGCTGATGCGGCGTCGCTGCCCCGCGGTCTCGAGAACGGCGGGCGGAGCGCTCAAGACGTCGCGCTCGCCCACCGTGACCGGAGCCCCCGCGATGTCGGTGACTCCCACCAGACGCGGTTCGGGATAGACGGTGGCGGGCAGGGGGTCGGGGAGGCTACCGGGCCACGGCCGCGTCCGCACCTTGTCGGTGACCGCACGATCACCCCACGGCACGAGCACCTGGCGCTCGGCGAGCCAGCGCCCGCCGCCGATCGTCGGGGTCACGACTGCGCGGTGTCCGAGCATGGCCTGCACGCGCGAGAGCGCGTGGTGCACACGCTCGTCGGGTCCGGCCCCGAACAGCCCCTTGGCGTGGTGCGCTGCGGCGTCGACGGCCTCGGGCTCGATGTGCACGCCCGCGACACCGCTGCCGAAGATGCCCTGGGCATCTTCGGCGAGCTGCCAACGCACGCGGTCGACCACCCCGGCGGCGTCGAACGAGCCGGGGTGCAGCCATACGCGCTCGCTGCGCTCGCCCCGCTCCCCCGAGAGCACGACCCGCAGCTCCGTGCAGACGAGGTCGTGCGCACCGAGCTGGGCGATGAACTCCTCGGCGGCCACGCGCATGCCGAATGCGATCTGGTCGGCGAGCTCGAGCGGAGGTTCGAACGCGACGTCGCGGTGCAGCTCGGGTGGGGGCGTGCGCGGCTCGACCGGTTGGGAGTCGAGCCCTCCGGCGAGCGCATGCAGGCGCACGCCCCTCTCGCCGAACCGCTCCCGCACCCGCTCGACCTGCAGCCCCGCCAGCTCACCGAGGGTATGCACGCCCAACCGCGACAGCAGGCTGCCGAACTCGTCGTCTTCGAGGGTCGCGATCGAGAGGGGCGCGAGGAAGGCTCCGGCCCCACCGGGCTCCACGATACGGACGGGATCTTCGACAGCCGCCGTCCGGGCCGCTTGCTCGGCGGTGAACACCCCGTCGGCGACACTCGCGCGCACTCCGGCGAGCCCGTCGTCGTCGAGCTGACGGATCAGCATGCGAGCGGCCTGGAGCTCACCGCCGTAGTACCGCGCAGGTCCCCGCGCTCGAAGAGCGCAGAGCCCCGGCCGCACGACCTGAACCCCGGGAGCGCGCTCCTCGATCCGGGCGACCACCGGGGCGAACGCCCGCGCATCCCGCACCGGATCGGCCGGCACCACCTGCAGCCCGGGGCACAGCGCCTGCGCGTCACGCCGTTTCTGCCCGCGGCGTACACCCTGCGCCCGCGCCGCCCACGAACACGCGACGACGATGTTGTGGGCGAACACCGCCACCGCGGCATCCGGTCGAGGAGGGCTGACGGCCTCGCTCACGAACGCCGTGATGGGCCAGTCGGGGAACCACAGCACGAGGCTGCGCGTCGGGGCCTGCATCACCCCACCGCCCGCACGGGGAAGGCGGCGCGCTCGCGCGGAACAAGACGCTCGGCCGGAGCACCCAGCAGCTCGATCGACCCGTCGGCCGCGGGCAGCAGCATGCGGGCGCGCCGGGCGTTCGGCGAGCGCCGGCTGGTCACCGATACGGTCAGCTCTCGACCGGCGAGGTACCCGTGCCCCGTGCCGAGCCCCGACCACCGGGGGTCGGCGACGTCGATCACGGCTTCGGCCTGGGGCCAGGCTCCCTGCACGAGCAGCACCGACCCGCGATCGCGCAGACGCGCGGCCAATCGCGTGGTCTCTGCGCCCCCGCGCGCGGCCGTCGACCCCGAGGGAGGGCGCACGGCCACCACGGGGAGCACCTCGGTGATCGTCGCCGTCACGGCCAACCACCGGGGGCCCGGATCGGGAATGAAGACGAGACGGTCGAGATCGAGACCGTACTTCTCAGCGGCCTCGGCGCCGAGCTCGGGCATGCCGATCACTCCGCACCAGGCCCCCTCTTGGGAGGGACGGGCCATGAGCGCCAGCAGAAGAGAGGCCGATCGGGCCAGCGCGTACGCCGACCCCGATCGCAGACCCCCACCGGGCAGCAACGGCGAGAACGCCGGGTGCGTCGGCAGAACGGGGGCGTCCATGCGGCGCCCCTGCATGCGCTCGAGGCGATCGCGCAGCGCATGGATATCGGGTACGGCCTGTACCTGGTCTCTCACGATCGCCCTCACTCCCACAGGTTAGAACATCTGTTCGA
>JAKOMY010000293.1 GCA_022702225.1 Microbacteriaceae bacterium
GGGCGGCCTCCCATACCAGGTGGCGCAACCACGACATCGGCGTGTGCCCCTCGGGGACCTTCTGCTGCGGCAGCGCGGGCTTGGCCCGACGTAGCGGAAAGGCGATCTCGTCGGCGAGCTCGACCGTCCGAGCGACCGCTCCGGGATACCGCCGGAACCGCGCCGCCATCTCGACCCCCGAACGCAGATGCGCTCCGGCGTGGGCGGGGAGCCAGCCGTCGAGCTCGTCGAGCCCGCGGTTGGCCCGCACCGCGGCGACGGCGGCCGCGAGCAGCTCCTTCTGCGGAGCGGCGTAGTGCACGTTGTTGGTGGCGAGGATCGGCAGGCCCCGCTCGGCGGCGAGACCGGCGAGCACGTCGTTGCGACGGGAATCGAGCGGATCGCCCTGGTCCATCAACTCGACGTAGACCGCTTCCGCGCCGAACAGGTCGATGAGCGTGTCGAGTTCTCGCGCGGCTCCGGCCGGGCCCTCGAAAGCAAGGGCCTGACGCACCGCTCCCTTGCGGCATCCGGTGAGCACCGCCCACTGCGGATCGCCCGGTCCTCCGGCACGCTCGGCGAGGTCTTCGAGGTCGTAGACCGGTCGGCCCTTCTCGGCGCCGGTGAGCTGGGCGTGGGTGATCGCCGCGGCGAGTCGGTGGTACCCCTCTTCCGCACGGGCGAGGACGAGGAGGTGCGAACCCATCGGGTCGGCCTCACCGTTCTGGGGACCGGCGAGCCCGAGCGAGAGCTCCGCGCCGAAGACGGTGTTCACCGCCCGCTGCTCGGCGGCCTCGGCGAAGCGCACGATGCCGTAGAAGCCGTCGTGGTCGGTGAGGGCGAGCGCATGCAGGCCCAGACGTTCGGCCTCTTCGACGAGCTCTTCGGGAGAGGACGCACCGTCGAGGAACGAGTACGACGAGTGCGCGTGCAGTTCGGCGTAGGGCACGGTGTCGGCCGGTCGGTCGATCGAGGGCGGCACGTAGGCGCCGCGCTTGTGCGACCATGCCGGGCTGTCGCCTCCGTCGCCGTTCGGCGGGGCCCCGGTGGGACGGCGGGAGTCACTGAGCAGGCGCTCGAGCTCCGACCACTTGACGGGAGGGTTGGTCCAGCCCATCAGCGCACCCCGATCCCGAGGCCGGATCGCTGGTCAGTCATACCGCCCCTCCGCCCGCCACTCGCCCTCTTCCACCACCAGGAGCCACGCACCGCCATCGGCGTCCACCACCTGGAAGCGGTGTGCCTTGCGTGCGCGCAATGCGTCCCACCCCCGCTCGCTGATCGGCCACGGGCCCGCCCACTCGCTGATACGGCGTCGCTGCCCCGCGGTCTCGAGGACCGCGGGCGGAGCGCTCAGGACGTCGCGCTCCCCCACCGTGACCGGAGCCCCTGCGATATCGGTGACCCCCACCAGACGCGGCTCGGGGTAGACGGTGGCGGGCAGGGGGTCGGGGAGACTGCCGGGCCACGGCCGGGTCCGCACCTTCTCGGTGACCGCGCGATCCCCCCACGGCACGAGCACTTGACGCTCGGCGAGCCAGCGCCCACCGCCGATCGTCGGGGTCACGACCCCGCGGTGTCCGAGCATGGCCTGCACGCGCGAGAGGGCGTGGTGCACGCGCTCGTCGGGTCCGGCCCCGAACAGCCCCTTGGCGTGGTGCGCCGCGGCGTCGACGGCCTCGGGTTCGATGTGCACGCCCGCCACGCCGCTGCCGAAGATGCCCTGGGCGTCTTCGGCGAGCTGCCAGCGCACGCGGTCGACCACGGCCGCGGCATCGAACGAACCGGGGTGCAGCCAGACACGCTCGCTGCGCTCGCCCCGTTCCCCCGTGAGCACGACCCGCAGCTCCGTGCACACGAGGTCGTGCGCGCCGAGCTGGGCGATGAATTCCTCGGCCGCCACGCGCATGCCGAACGCGATCTGGTCGGCGAGCTCGAGCGGTGGTTCGAACGCGACATCGCGGTGCAACTCGGGCGGGGGTGTGCGCGGCTGGACCGGTTGGGAATCGAGTCCCCCGGCGAGCGCGTGCAGGCGCACGCCCCTCTCGCCGAAACGCTCTCGTACTCGTTCGACCGAGAGCCCGGCCAGCTCTCCCAGGGTGTGCACGCCCAACCGCGACAGCAGGCTGCCGAACTCGTCGTCGTCGAGGGTCGCGATCGAGAGGGGCGCGAGGAAAGCTCCGGCCTCGCCGGGTTCGACGATGCGGACGGGGTCGTCGGCCGCAGCCGAACGAGCGGCCTGCTCGGCGGTGAACACCCCGTCGGCGACGCTCGCACGCACGCCGGCGAACCCGTCGTCGTCGAGCTGACGGATCAGCATCCGAGCCGCCTCGAGTTCGCCGCCGTAGTACCGCGCCGGCCCCCGCGCCCGAAGAGCGCAGAGCCCCGGCCGCACGACATGCACCCCGGGCGCGCGCTCCTCGATCCGGGCGACCACCGGGGCGAACGCCCGCACGTCCCGTACCGGGTCGGCCGGCACCACCTGCAGCCCGGGGCACAACGCCTGCGCGTCACGGCGCTTCTGCCCGCGGCGTACGCCCTGTGCGCGAGCCGCCCACGAGCACGCGATGACGAGGTTGTGCGCGAAAACCGCCACCGCGGCATCCGGTCGAGGAGGACTGACGGCCTCGCTCACGAACGCCGTGATGGGCCAGTCGGGGAACCACAGCACGAGGCTGCGCGTCGGGGCCTGCATCACCCCACCGCCCGCACCGGGAACGCGGTGCGCTCGCGCGGAACCAGACGCTCGGCCGGAGCGCCCAGCAGCTCGATCGACCCGTCGGCCGCGGGCAGCAGCATGCGGGCGCGCCGGGGGTTCGGCGAACGGCGGCTGGTCACCGACACGGTCAGTTCGCGACCAGCCAGATACCCGTGCCCCTGGCCGAGCCCCGACCATCGGGGGTCGGCCACGTCGATCACGGCCTCGGCCTGGGGCCAGGCTCCCTGCACGAGCAGCACCGACCCGCGATCGCGCAGGCGAGCGGCCAGTCGCGTGGTCTCGGCACCCCCGCGCGCGGCCGTCGATCCCGAGGGAGGGCGCACGGCCACCACGGGGAGCACCTCGGTGATCGTCGCCGTCACGGCCAGCCACCGGGGACCCGGATCGGGGATGAACACGAGACGGTCGAGATCGAGACCGTACTTCTCTGCGGCCTCGGCGCCGAGCTCGGGCATGCCGATCACCCCGCACCACGCCCCGTCTTGGGAGGGACGGGCCATGCGCGCCAGCAGAAGAGAGGCCGAGCGGGTCAGCGCGTACGCCGACCCCGGCCGCAGGCCCCCACCGGGTAGCAACGACGAGAACGCCGGGTGCGTCGGCAGGACGGGGGCGTCCATGCGGCGCCCCTGCATGCGCTCGAGGCGATCGCGCAGCGCATGGATATCGGGTACGGCCTGTACCTGGTCTCTCACGATCGCCCTCACTCCCACAGGTTAGAACATCTGTTCGA
>JAKOMY010000296.1 GCA_022702225.1 Microbacteriaceae bacterium
GGACGAGGGCGAGGTCGTGCGAGACGAACAGGTAGGTCAGTCCCCGCTCGCGCTGCAGGCGGCGCAACACATCGAATACCCCGGCCTGCACCGTCACGTCGAGGGCACTGGTCGGCTCGTCGAGCACGATGACGTCGGGCTCGAGCACGAGGGCCCGGGCGATCGCGACGCGCTGGCGCTGACCGCCCGACAGGGCATCGGGGCGACGCCGGGCGAGATGGGTCGACAGGCCCACGGCATCCAGTGCCTCGGCGACCGCGGTCACCCGCTCGGCACGCGTGCCGACCCGATAGCGGTCGAGCGGCTCGCGCACGATGCGCCCGACGCTCCACGTGGGATCGAGCGAGGTGAAGGGGTTCTGGTACACGAGCTGGAGGTGGCGACGGGTGCCGCGGAGCTCCGCCTCGGTGCGTCCGGTCGCGGGCTTGCCGTCGACGAGGATCTCGCCGGCGTCGGGGGTCTCGAGGCCCAGCAGCAGCCGCACCGTCGTGGTCTTGCCCGAGCCCGACTCCCCTACGAGCGCGTGGGTCGTGCCCGGCGGCACGCGGAACGACACCGCCGACACCGCCGCGCGCTCGGACCCGTCGACCACGAAGCTCTTCGACACCTCGCGCACCTCGATGCGGGTCGCGGTGGTGTCGGTGGTCCACGCGTCGACCCCGCGCTCGTCGGCGTGCCGGTAGCGGTCGGGGTTGAGCGCCGGGGCGTCGGCCTGCAGCTGCAGCGTGTAGGGCGAGGTCGGTGCCGCGAAGACCTCGCGCGTGCGCCCGGCCTCCTGCACGCGCCCGTCCTTCAGCACCACGATCTCGTCGGTGCGCTCGGCGGCGATCGCGAGGTCGTGCGTGATGAGGAGCAGACCGATGCCGAGCTCGTCGCGCAGCTCGCCGAGAAGGTCGAGGATGCGCTTCTGGATCGTGACGTCCAGCGCGCTGGTGGGCTCGTCGGCGACGAGCAGCTCGGGCTTCGGCAGCACCGCGAGACCGATGAGCACGCGCTGCAGCATGCCGCCGGAGAGCTGATGCGGGTACGAGCCGTAGACCCGGCCCGGGTCGGGCAGGCCCACGCGGGCGAAGACGTCGAGGATGGCGGCACGCTGGGCGCCGGCATCCGTGATTCCCGACAACGCGGCGGCCTCGTGCGCCTGCGAGCCGATGGTGCGCACCGGGTTGAGCGCGTTCGACGGGTCCTGGGGCACGAAGCCGATGCGCCGGCCGCGGAAGGGGCGGAACCGCGCCTCGCTCAGCCCGAGCAGCTCGTCGCCGCCGAACTCCACGCGCCCGCTCGCCCGTCCGGTGGCGCGCGGCAGCAGCCGCAGCACGGATCGCGCGATCGTCGACTTGCCCGAGCCCGACTCGCCGATGAGGGCGAGGCTGCCACCGGCCGGGATCGAGAACGACACGTCGTGCACCACGGGGGTGCGCCCGTACGCGACCGAGAGGTCCTGCACCCGCAGGAGCGGAGCGGGCGTGGCGGGCGTCTCCTCGCGGAGAGGGAGCGTGATGGTCATGACGTCCTCCGGAGCCAACGGCTGATGCGGTTGATCGACAGCACGGTCGCCACCGTGACCAGGGCGGGCCACACGACGAGCCACGGCGCGCGCGGGTAGTCCTTGCCGGCCGAGATGAGCAGACCCCAGTCGGATGCCGGCGGCGGGTCGCCGTAGCCGAGGAACGCCAGCCCCGCGATGACGAGGATCGACAGCCCGAACTGCAGGACCGCGAGGGGCACGAGCGAGCGCGACGCGTTGGGCAGCACGTGCCGGAACAGCACGTGCAGGCTCGATCCGCCCTGCAGCCGCGCCGCCTCGACGAACACCGACGACCGCACGCGCAGCACCTCGGAGCGCATGACCCGTGCGAACACCGCCACGGCCGAGACGCCGGTGGCGATCGCGGCGTTGATGGTCTGGAAGCCCAGGGAGCTGACGATGACGACGGCGAGCAGGAACGCCGGGATCGCGAGCAGCACATCGACGAGACGGGCGAGCACCGTGTCGGTCCACGACCCCAGGAACCCCGCGAGCAGGCCGATGAGCCCGCCCACCACCACGCCGATCACCACGGCGACGAGGGCGCTCGTCACCGACGACTGCGCACCGAACACGATGCGCGCGAACAGGTCGCGTCCGAGGTGGTCGGTGCCGAGCAGATGCGCGGCGCTGGGCGGCTGCAGCTTGTCGGCGGGTACGCCCTGCGCGGGGTTCTGCGACGTGAACAGGGTCGGCGCGAGCGAGAACGCCAGCACCACCGCCACGACGAGGAACGACACGATGACGCCGAACGGAACGGCGAGGCGGATGCCGCGGGCCCGGGCGACGACGGAGCGCGGCGGCGCGGCGAGTGCGGCGGTCATACGACGCTCACCTCCTCCCGCAGCAGCGACGCCGGCTCTTCGCGCGGGGTCGCCGTGACCGCGCGCCCGCGCGAGCCGATGGACACGCGGGGGTCGAGCAGCGGATAGGCGAGGTCGGCGAGCAGGTTGACGACCACGAAGACGATGGCGGCGAGCGACACCACGGCCTGCAGGACGGGGAGGTCTTGGCTGGCCACCGACGACTCGACCAGGGTGCCGATTCCGACGCGGCCGAAGATCGCCTCGGTGATGAGCGCGCCGCCGAGGAGCTCTCCGACGATGAGTGCGAGAACGGTGACCGTCGGCAGCGCCGAGGGCTTCACGAGGTGACGCAGGAACAGCGCCCCCGATCGCAGGCCCCGCGAGCGCGCGACGGCGACGTACTCCTGCCGCGACTCGTGATCGAGCGAGGCGATGAGCACCTCCGCGAGCTGCGCCGAGACGGGAATGCCGAGGGCCACCGCCGCGAAGAAGGTGCCCCAGGGCGTCTCGGTGTCGATCATGCTGAACAGTCCGAGCCCGAAGGCGAACACGTGGATCAGCAGCAGGCCGATCACGAAGTTCGGGACCGACAGGAACAGCGACGGCAGCGAGCGCAGCACGCCCTGACCGAAGCGTGCGGGGAGGAACTGCGTGCCGTACGCGATCGCGACGGCGAGCACCACGGCGACCAGCAGGGCGGCCGCCGCAAGGCTCAGCGTCGACCCCAGCGCATCGAGCACGAGAGTGCTCACGGGCAGGTTCGACCGCAGTGAGACACCGAGGTCGCCGACCACGAAGCGCCCGAGCGACGATCCGAGCTGCACCCACCAGGGCTGGTCGAGGCCGTAGTACGCCACGATCCGGGCGATGTCGTCCTCGGTGAAGCCGTTGTCGGGGTTGCGCAGGGTGCTCGTGACGGGGTCGCCGGGCAGGATGCTGATCACGAAGAACGTGAACAGGTACGCCAGCAGTACGACGACGAGCGCCTGGCCGGTGCGGCGCAGCGCGAAGCGGCCGTAGGTGCGGAACATGCTCTCCTCCTCTCGTCTCGGTGGAACGGTTCGAAGGGACGGATGCCGTGGCATCCGCCCCCGGCGATCAGTCGTTCAACCAGGCGTCCAGGTAGTACGCGTAGGCGAGGCCGTTGTAGCTGACGCCGCTGACGTCGGGGGCCTGCACGTAGACGCGCTGCACGATCTGGGTGAGCGGCACGAAGTAGCCCTGGTCGAGCACGTAGCCCTGCAGCTCGTCGGCGACCTTCGCGCGGGCGTCACGGTCGGTGGCCGTGGCGATGCGCGTCGACAGGTCGTTGAGCGTGGCATCCGAGGTGCCCACCTTGAACCAGTCCTCGTCGCCCTTCTTCTGCGAGGTCAGGACGCCCGCGACCGTTCCGACGTCGACGAAGCTGCGGGTGATCTCGGTCGCCGGCACGGTCGCGTTGCCGATGACCTTCTGTCCGTAGGTCGGCACGTCGTAGGTTTCGAGGTGCACCTCGAAACCGAGGGTGGTCAGCTGCTGGTCGACGAGCTCGTCGACCGATTGCGACGCCTGCAGGTACGGGTTGGGGTAGAGCGTGAACGACAGCTTCTCGCCGTTCTTCGTGCGCACGCCGTCGGCACCCTTCACCCATCCGGCTTCATCGAGAAGGGATGCCGCCTCGTCGGGGTCGTACGCGAAGTCGGCGCTGTGGTCGGTCGCCTCGGGCACCGTGCTCTGCAGGAACGACTCCGCGGCGTGCCAGTCCTCGGTGTAGACGGTCGAGAGGATCTCGTCGCGGTCGATGCCGTGCTGCACCGCCTGGCGCACCCTGATGTCGTCGAAGGGGGCGACCGAGGTGTTCAGCGCGTAGCCGTTGACGAAGCCCAGGTAACGGGGCGTCTCGACCGTGAGCCCCTCGCTCTTGAGCGCTTCGAGATCTTGCGGGCTGGCGTTGTACGCCACCTGCGCCTGGCCCGACTCGACCGAGGCGGTGCGCAGCGAGGGTTCGGCGACCTGCTTGTAGGTGATCGAGTCGAGGTAGGCGGGCCCGTCGTGCCCGAGCGCCTCGGGACCCCAGTCGTAGTCGTCGCGCTTCTTCAGCACGACGCTGTCGCCGTCGGCGACCTTCTCGACGACGAAGGGACCGCTGCCGATGTCGTTCGCGAGGTCGGCCTGCTGGTCGGCGGGGAGGGCGAGCGTCGCGGGCGAGAGCAGGATCGACCCGTGGTACGCCAGCGTCGGGATGAAGCTCAGGGTGGGAGCGGCGAACGACACCGTCACCGTCGTGGCATCCACCGCCTCCGCCCCGACGTAGTTGGCCGAGGGGAACAGACCGATGCGGTTGATGCCCTCGTCGGGGCGCCCCTTCGCCCAGATGTCGATGTTCGCCACGACGGCGGCGGCGTCCAGCGGCGTGCCGTCCGAGAAGGTCACCCCCTCTTTCAGGTGGAGGGTGAACGAGGTCTTGTCGGCGTTCTCGTCCCAGCTCTCGGCGATCCACGGGCTCAGCGTGCCCTCGGCGTCGACGTACACGAGCTTGTCGGTCAGGTGCCCCCAGATGTGGCCCTGGTAGCTCGAGATCGAGCTGTTGTTGGGGATCCACGTGGCACCGAGCGAGTCGATGAGGAACACCAGGTCGCCGCCGGACTTCGGCGCGGCACCGGCGGCCGGGGCCGCGGTCGAGCCGGCGCCGCACCCGCTCAGCAGGACGGCACCGACGGTGAGGGCGGAGGCGACGCCGAGAAGGCGCCGCAGCGGACGGAGGCGAGTGGTCATGGGGTGTCCTCGGGTGCGTGTGCGGTGGGATGCGGGTTACAGGGCTTTGCCGGGGTTGAACAGCCCGGCGGGATCGAGCGCGGTCTTGATCGCGAGCTGGGCCTCGCGCACCCGGGCGGCGAGCTCCTCGGCGGCGAGCGCGCGCTTGACGGTGCCGATGCCGTGCTCGCCGCTGACGGTGCCGCCGACGGCGAGGGCGGCGCGCACCAGCGCATCGGCGGCGTCGTGCACCGACGCGGGGACGACGGCGGGGTCGGCGTCCACCGGGATGGGCAGGGTGATGACCGGGTGCAGGTTGCCGTCGCCGGCGTGGGCGACGGCGCTCACGGCCACGCCGTAGCGGGCCTCGATCGCGGGGAAGCCGGCGAACACCTCGGCGATGCGCGACTTGGGCACGGCGACGTCGCCCCCGGCGAACCAGGACCGCTCGTCGAATCGGCGTCCCGAGCGTCGCAGTTCCCAGAGGATCTCGGCATCCGTGTCGCTCTCGACCCGCACGCGGGCACCGGCGGCCTCGAGCGCGGTGGTCAGTTCGGCGGTCTGCTCGTCGATGCCGAAGCCGTCGAGTTCGATGAGCAGCAGTGCTGCGCCGCGGGCGCGGAGCCCGGAATCCCGGGCCGCGTCGATGCCCTCAAGGGTGGGCTCGTCGAGGAACTCGATCACGCTGGGACGCACGCGCGAGGCGGTGATGGCTCCGATGGCCGCCGCCCCCGCGCTCGTCGAGTCGAAGAACGCCGTCACCGTGCGACGCGCGACGGGGAGGGGGCGGATGCGCACGGTGGCACCCACGACGATGCCGAGCACGCCCTCCGACCCGACGAACAGCGACACCAGATCGAGGCCGGTGACGCCCTTGATCGAGCGGTGGCCCACCGAGACGAGGCTGCCGTCGGCGAGCACGACGTCGAGGGCCAGCACCGATTCGCGGGTCACGCCGTACTTGGCGCAGCGCAGGCCCCCGGCGTTGGTGGCGATGTTGCCGCCGATGGTCGAGATGCGCCAGCTCGCGGGGTCGGGGGCGTAGAACAGGCCGAGGGGGGCGAGGCGTTCGTTCAGGGCGGCGTTGAGCACGCCGGGCTCGACGACGGCGACCTCGTCGGCGGGCGAGACCTCGACGATCCGCGTCAGGCGGTCGGTCGAGACGACGAGCTGATCGGCGTGGGCCGTCGCGCCGCCCGAGAGACCTGTGCCCGCCCCTCGCGGCACGACGCTGACGCCGTGACGTGCGGCAAGGCGTACCAGCAGCTGTACCTCGGCGACCGTCGCGGGAAACGCCACCGCCGGCCCGTCGGGCACCAAGGCGTCGCGGCGGGGCGCCGTGCCGGCGTCGTAGCCGAACTCCGCCGTCTCGGGCGAGGACGCCCGCACCTCGATGTCGGGCGCCTCCTCGCGCAGGTCGTCGAGCAGAGCGGACAGAGCCGTGGTCGGGGCGATCGCGGTGGGGACACTCATGGGCGGACCTTTCTCGACGGGGACGGTGATCACGCCGAACGTAGGCGGGCTCGGCGACGCGCTCACCTCGGGCGAAACGGTCTGTCGCGATGCGTCACCGGCCGACATGATGCGTCTCGCAGCGTCACAGTCGTGCACCTCGCGGGTCCGGGCGCTACGTTCGCGCGTCTCTGTCCGTTCGTGACGCTTCGAGGCGTTGTATGACGACACGGATTGAGACCCGGCGCACTCCGGCGAGACAGTGATCAGCACCTCGCCTGACACAAGGAGCTCCCGATGCCGGATCGCATCCATCTCGCCGTCGCCCTGGACGGCGCCGGCTGGCACCCGGCCGCCTGGCGCGAGCCCGCGGCCCGGCCCACCGAGCTGACTTCGCCCGCGTACTGGCGCGACCTCGCCCGCACGGCCGACGGTGCGGGGCTCCTTTTCGCGACGATCGAGGACGCCCTGAGTCTGGGCGGCCGGTCGTTCGAGCCGGATGCCGAGACCCGCCGCGATCGTGCCCGCGGGCGCCTCGACGCCGTCCTGCTGGCGTCGTTCCTCGCCCCCGTCACGCGTCGTCTCGGACTCGTCCCCACCGCGACCACCGCGCACCCCGAACCGTTCCACCTCGCGACGGGCCTGCAGACCCTCGACCACGCCAGCCGTGGACGCGGCGGGGTGCGGCTGGTCGCGGGTTCGACGGCGCAGGAGCGGGCCAACTTCGGTCGCCGCGCCGACGGCCCCACCGTCCGCCCCGCCTCCGGACGCATCGAGGACGATCCCCTCATCGTCGCGGCGTTCCGCGAGGCCGGCGAGGTGGCCGACGTGATCCGCCGACTCGCCGACTCGTGGGAGGACGACGCGATCGTGCGCGACCTCGAGACCGGGAAGTTCCTCGACCGCGACCGCGTGCACAACGTGGAGTTCGAGGGCGAGTTCTTCTCGATCACCGGCGCCTCGATCGTGCCCCGTTCTCCGCAGGGGCAGCCGCTCATCACCGTGCTCGCGCACCAGACGGTCCCCTATCTTCTGGCAGCCGAACAGGCCGACCTCGTCTACGTCACCCCCTCCGAGGCGGCGGCGGTCGCCGGCATCCTCGGCGAACTGACCGATGCCGCCGACGCACATCGCGCGATCGAGCAGCCCCTGCGCGTGTTCGCCGACCTGCTCGTGCTCGTCGAGGAGACTCCGGCGGCGGCCCGTGCCGTCTGGGACCGCCTGCAAGAGCGCGCACCGCTTTCGACCGATGCCCGCGTGGTGGTCGGCACCGCCGACGACGTCGTCGAGGAGATCCGCGCCCTCGCCGCCGCCGGCGTCGACGGCGTGCGCCTGCGCCCCGCCCGGCTTCCGGCCGACCTCGAGGCCATCGCCGACCGGGTCGTGCCGCGCGCGGCGGCCGCCGGCATCCTGCTCACCGACGACGGCTCTCCCACCCTGCGCGAGCGTCTCGGCCTCCCCCGTCTCGCCAGTCGCTACGCCCGTCAGGAGGTCGGCGCATGACCCGCCGTCAGATCCATCTCGCCGCGCACTTCCCGGGCGTGAACAACACCACCGTGTGGACCGACCCCGCGGCAGGCAGCCAGATCGACTTCTCGTCGTTCGAGTACTTCGCCCGCACCGCCGAGCGGGGCTTGTTCGACTACCTCTTCCTCGCCGAGGGCCTGCGGCTGCGTGAGCACCGCGGGCAGCTGCACGACCTCGACGTGGCGGGACGCCCGAACACCCTCGCGATCCTCACCGCCCTGGCCGCGGTGACCGAGCACATCGGCCTCGTCGGCACGCTCAACACGACCTTCAACGAGCCGTACGAGCTCGCGCGCCAGCTCGGCACGCTCGACCTGCTGTCGAACGGGCGGGCGGGGTGGAACGCCGTGACGAGCTCCGACGCGTTCCACGGGGCGAACTTCCGCCGCGGCGGCTACCTCGACCACGCCGACCGGTACGTGCGAGCCTCGGAGTTCGCGGCGCTGTCAAAGGCGCTGTGGGCATCGTGGCGCGACGACGCCATCGTGGCGGATGCCGAGACGGGGCAGTTTCTGCGCGACGACGCCATCGCTCGGGTGCGGCACGAGAGCCGCCTGTTCGACGTCGACGCCGTGTTCGACGTGCCGCGCTCCCCGCAGGGGCGGCCCGTGATCGTGCAGGCCGGGGACTCCCCCGACGGCCGCGACTTCGCCACCGCCCACGCCGACGTCATCTTCTCGCTGCACACCGCCTTCGACGACGCGCAGCAGTTCTACCGCGACGTGAAGGGGCGCCTGGCGGCGAACGGCCGCGACGAGGACTCGCTGAAGATCCTGCCCGCGGCGACCTTCGTGCTCGGCGACACCGCCGACGAGGCCCGCGAGCGCTCGCGCGAGATCGCCCTCGCCCAGGTGCGCCCGCAGACCGCGATCACCTACCTCGAGCAGATCTGGAACCGCGACCTCAGCGGGTACGACGCCGACGGGCCGCTGCCCGACCTCGAGCCCGACACGGGGGTCGAGACGGCGCAGGGCTTCGCCGGGCGGCACGCCGCGATCCGCGCCCGGGTCGGCCAGCTGCGCGAGCAGGCGAGGGCCGAGAACCTCAGCATCCGCGAGCTCGTCATCCGCCTGACCGCGAAGCACACCTTCGTCGGCACGCCGGAGCACGTGGCATCCGAGATCGACCGCTACGTGCAGGAGCGCGCGACCGACGGGTTCACCGTGGTCGGACACGTCACCCCGCACGGCCTCGACGAGTTCGTCGACAAGGTGGTGCCCCTGCTGCAGGAGCGCGGGTCGTACCGCCGCTCGTACGACGAGGGGGCGACGCTGCACGACCTGCTGGGTCTCCCGCCGGTCCACGCGGGCGTCGGGGCGCGATGACCGACCTCGTGATCGTCGGGGCGGGGCCTCGCGCGGTCATGCTCGTCGAGCGGCTGCTCGCCCGACGCTCCCCGGTGCCGCTGCGCATCACCCTCGTCGACCCGTACCCGCCGGGGGCGGGCCGCATCTGGCGACGCGAGCAGTCGCCCCTGCTCAAGCTCAACTCGATGGCTCGCGACGTGACCGTCTTCACCGACGAGTCCTGCACGATCTCGGGACCGATCCGCTCGGGCCCCTCGCTCATCGAGTGGGCCGAGCGGGTACGCGCGGGAACGCTCCCCGACGTGACGATCGACGATCCCGAGTTGCGTTTCGAGCTGCAGGACCTGCGCCCGGATTCCTTTCCCACGCGGCGTCTGCAGAGCGCCTACCTCGACTGGTTCTGGCGTCGCACGGTCGCCATCGCCCCGCCCGGGGTCGAGGTGCGGTGGCACGAGGGCGTCGTGCAATGGGTCGACGACACCGCCGACGGGTACGAGGTCGCCCTCGCCGACGGCATCCGCCTGTCCGCCGACGTGCTCGTCTACGCGATGGGGCACAACGCGCGCGAGCCCGAGGGCGAGGCGGTGTCGTTGCGCGAAGCCGCTGCGAGCGCCGGGCTGACCTACCTCCCCCCGGCGTTCACCGCCGACGCCGACCTCAGCGTGCTCGCCCCCGGCGAGGACGTGATCGTCCGGGGGATGGGCCTGGCCGCGGTCGACGCCGTGGTGCTGCTGACCGCGGGTCGGGGCGGACGCTTCGTCACCGATACGACCGGCAACCTGCGCTACGAGCCGTCGGGCCTCGAGCCGCGCCTGCACCTCGGCTCCCGCCGGGGGGTGCCCTACCGCTCGAAGGTGTCGTCGCGGTTGCAGGGCGAAACACCCGTGCGCGAGATCCTGACCCCGGCCGCGGTCGCCGAGCTGCTCGCGCGACCGGGCACCGTCGACTTCCTCGACGACGTCTGGCCCCTCATCGCGCGCGAGCTCGTGTGGGGGCACTACCGCGAGCTCTTCACGGGCCACCCCGAACGCGTGACGACGACGTGGGAGGTGTTCCGAGAGACCCTTCGGGAGGTGGATGCCGACACCTCGGCGCTCCGGCTGGCCGCCGCCGAGGTGGTCCCCGACCCCCTCGACCGCTTCGACCTGCGCACGCTCGACGTGCCGTTGGGCGATGAGACGTTCAGCGGCGCCCTCGACGTGCACGAGCGGGTGCGCCGGCACATCGTCGACGACCTGCAGCTGCGCACGAGCCAGGACCGCAGCGCCGCTCAGGCGCTGTTCCTGACGATCCTGTCGTCGTTCCTCGGGCTCGCCGACATCCCGACCGAGCGGTGGAGCGCCCGCTCGCGCGCTGTCGATCTGCCCGTGACCTGGCACGCGTTCTTCAGCTACGTCGCCTCGGGGCCGCCGGCGCACCGGCTGGAAGAGTTCCTCGCCCTGGCTGAGGCCGGGATCGTGCGCTTTCTCGGGCCCGACATCTCGGTGCGCGTCGAGGCCGAACGAGGCTTCGTGGCGTCGTCGCCGCGGACCGCGGGCGAGGTGAGCGCTCGCGCGCTCCTCGACGCTTGGCTCCCCGCCGCGACCGCGTCGGCGAGCGAGAACCCGGTGCTGCGCGAGCTCGCGAGTCGCCACGGACGCGAAGTGCACGTCTCGGACGAGTCGTTCACCGGCTCGCTCGGGCGCATCGACGTCGACGCCGACGGTCGCGTGATCGGTCGCGACGGGCAGCCCCGTGCGGCGATGTTCGCGATCGGTCCCTTCACCTCGTCGATGGAAGCCGGGGCCTTCACCCGCCCCCGCTCCGATGCCCTGTCGCTGCGACAGACCGATCGGATCGCCGGTGCCGTCTCCGTCGCCCTCGCGGCGCGGGCCCGAGCCGGCGTGCGCTGACGCGCCGCGGAATGCGAAGCGGTCGACGCTGTTGTCTTACGTGCGCCCCGTCGCACCTCCCCCAGAACGGATGCCCATGACCACCACCTCCGCCCTCCCGCTCCCCGTCCCGCACGCCGACGCCACGGTGCTCGACAACGCGGCGTGGCATTCGCTCGCGGGACCGCACGCGCATTTCGCGGTCGGCGGCGATCTGGTCAAGCGCTACCCCGAAGACGTCGCCCCCTTCGTGGCCGTGCGCACGTGGGACGACCCGGACGTGTGGGACGCCCTCCGCGAGCTCGTCGGACCCGGCGCCGACGTGGGGCTCTCCGGCTTCGAGGGCGAGATCCCCGCGGACTGGCAATGGGTCGGCGGCGGCGAGGGAGTCCAGCTCGTCGAGACCGACGCCCTGCGCACCCGGCCCGACGACGAGGCCGTCGAGCTGAGTGCGGCTGATGCGGCCGAGATGATCGACATCGTCGCGCGCAATCAGCCCGGCCCGTTCCGGCCCCGCACCTACGAGCTCGGTCGGTACATCGGCATCCGTCGCGACGGACGTCTCGTGGCGATGGCCGGCGAACGCCTGCACCCCACGGGCTGGACCGAGATCAGCGCCGTGGCCGTCGACGCCGACCACCGTCGCCAGGGCCTCGCCTCGCGGCTGGTGCTCGACGTCGCCTTCCACATCCAGCAGCGCGGGGATCGCGCGATGATGCACGCCGCCGCCGCCAACGTCGGCGCGATCGCCGCCTACGAGCGCCTGGGCTTCGCGTTGCGACGCCGCAACAAGTTCGCGGCGGTGCGCACGCCCGCGTGAGCCGGGATCGGCCCTCCGGGGCCGTCGTGGTTCACCGACGTGCACCCCGCCGCTGGCCGAGACGTCGACGTTCAGTTCGCTCGGGCGACCCGTCGCTCAGCGCGCGAAGCGCCGCGTCAGACGTGGAAGACCGAGTGCAGGTCGCCGCCGAGCGCCTCGCGGCCGCCCAGACCGTCGATCTCGAGCAGCGTCGCGATACCGACGACCTCGCTGCCCACGGCCTCGAGCAGCTCGCGGCCCGCACCGAGGGTTCCACCGGTGGCGAGAACGTCGTCGAGCAGGAGCACGCGAGCGCCGGCTGCGGCGTCGTCGTGCATCTCGATCCGCGCCGAGCCGTACTCGAGGTCGTACGAGACACTCGCCGCGGGGCGGGGCAGCTTGCCGGCCTTGCGGATGGGCATGAGGCCCACGTTCGCGACGATGGCGGCGGCCCCGGCGAGCAGGAACCCGCGAGCCTCGACTCCCGCGACGGCGTCGAAGCGTCCGGCGAAGGGCTCGATCAGGGCCTCGACGACGACGCGCAAGGCCGCGGCGTCGGCGAGCAGCGGCGTGATGTCGCGGAACACGATCCCGGGCTTCGGATAGTCGGGGATGCTCGTGATGAGCGATTCAGCGCGGGCAAGGTCGGAGGCGTCGGGCACCGCCCCAGCCTAATCGCGGCGCCCGCGAGGCGGGGCTCGCCGGGGCGGGCTCTCGCCCGATGCATCGAGTGTCCAAGACACCCGGACATTTCGAGATTTCGTCCGGGTGTTCTGGACACTCGAACAGTTTTGACGCCCCCAGGTGCGGGCCGCCCGGGCCTCGACCAGAACCATCCTCACCCCCCGGCTACGCCCGCCGGGATTCACCCGCCGCCCATTTGGCCACGATGCAAGCGCTTGCACTAACGTTGTCGCATGACTTTCACGCAGGAAGACGCGCGCGCCGATCTCGTCGCCGCACCCGGCTCCGAGTGGTGGCGCACCGCCGTCATCTACCAGATCTACCCCCGCTCGTTCGCCGACGCGTCGGGTGACGGCCTCGGCGATCTGCCCGGCGTCACCGCGCACCTCGACGACTTGAAAGACCTGGGGGTGGATGCCATCTGGCTCAGCCCCTTCCAGACCTCGCCGCAGAAGGACGCGGGGTACGACGTCGCCGACTACCGCGACGTCGACCCGATCTTCGGCACCCTGGCCGACTTCGACGCGATGCTCGGGGGTGCGCACGAGCGCGGCATCCGGGTCATCGTCGACCTCGTGCCGAACCACTCCAGCGATCAGCACGTGTGGTTCCAAGAGGCCCTGAAGGCCGCCCCCGGCAGCCCCGAGCGGGCGCGGTACATCTTCCGCGACGGCAAGGGCGAGAACGGCGAACTGCCCCCGAACAACTGGGAGAGCGTCTTCGGCGGCGGCATGTGGAAGCGCATCACCGAGGCAGACGGCACCCCCGGCCAGTGGTACCTGCACATCTTCGACGAGAGCCAGCCCGACTTCGACTGGACCAATGAAGAGGTGCGTGCGGAGTTCCGCGACATCCTGCGCTTCTGGCTCGATCGCGGAGTCGACGGCTTCCGCGTCGACGTCGCGCACGGCCTCATCAAGGCCGAGGGCCTGCCCGACTTCACGCCCGACCCCGAGGGCGGCTCGATGGGCGGCGACGCCGAAGAAGTGCCCTACTGGGGTCAGCCCGGCGTGCACGATGTGTGGCGCGAGTGGCACGAGGTGCTCGCCGCGTACGACGGCGACCGCGCATTGTGCGCCGAGGCGTGGCTGCCGACCGTCGAGCAGACCGCCCTGTGGGTGCGTCCCGACGAGATGCACCAGGCGTTCAACTTCCACTACCTCGAGACGAAGTGGGATGCCGCCGCCCTCCGCGACGTGATCGGCGAGTCGCTCGCACAGTACGGCGCGGTCGGCGCCCCGAGCACCTGGGTCCTGTCGAACCATGACGTCGTGCGCCACGCCTCGCGTCTCGCGCTGACGGCCGAGAACCCGCAGGGTGCCGGCATCGGCCCGAAGTCCCCCGGCCAGCCCGACCCCGTGAAGGGGCTGCGCCGTGCGCGCGCGGCGACGGCGATGATGCTCGCACTCCCCGGTTCGTCGTACCTGTACCAGGGCGAGGAGCTCGGCCTTCCCGAGGTCATCGATCTGCCCGACGACGCGCGCCAGGACCCCACGTGGTTCCGCACGAACGGCGAGCGGTACGGTCGCGACGGCTGCCGCGTGCCGATTCCGTGGAGCGCCGACGCCCCCGCCTACGGCTTCAACACCACGGGCGAGTCGTGGCTGCCCCAGCCGGCCGAGTGGGCCGAGCTCGCGCGCGACGTGCAGGTCGACGACCCGGCCTCGACGCTGACGCTGTACCGGTCGCTCCTCGCCGAACGTCGTGACCGCAATCTCGGCGCGGGCCACCTGGAGTGGCTCGACGAGTACGGCGACGACGTCGTGGCGTTCCGCAACGGCTCGCTGCTCGTGGTCGCGAACCTCGGCGACGAGGCGGTGGAGCTTCCCGCGGGCGAGGTGCTCATCGCGAGCGGCCCCCTCGACGGCGAGCGCCTGCCGACCGACACGACCGTCTGGATCGCGGCGGCGTAGGCCGCGGCATCCATCGATCGATCGCGAGACCGTGGCCGGTATCGACGACGTCGCCCGCGCGGCGGGGGTGTCGACGGCAACGGTCTCGCGTGCGTTGAGCGGGCGGGGGCCCGTCTCGAGCGCGACCCGCGACCGCGTGATCGCTGCGGCCGACCGGCTCGGCTACGTCGTGTCGGCGGCCGCGTCGAGCCTGGCGACCGGACGAGCGCGGGCGGTGGGGGTGGTCGTGCCGTTCCTCGACCGCTGGTTCTTCAGCACGGTGCTCGCGGGCATCTCCGACGCCCTCGTCCGCGAGGGCTACGACATCACCCTCTACAGCGTGAGCACCGACCCGGTCGAGCGTCGCCGCGTCTTCGACGACCACCTGCGTCGTCGGCGCATCGACGCGGTCATCACCATCGCCCTCGAACTGGATGCCGAGGAGTCGGCGTCACTGCGCGGACTCGGCGTGCCCATCGTCGCGATCGCGGGCCCGAACCCGCTGCTCACCACCCTGACGGTCGACGACCTCGCCGTGGGACGCCTGGCGACGGATCACTTACTCGCCCTCGGTCATCGGCGCCTCGCTCACATCGGGGCGGACCCCGTCACCGCCGCGGGCTCGACGGTGCCGGGGCTGCGCCGCCGGGGATTCCTCGAGCAGCTGGCGGCCGCGGGCATCGCCCACGCTGTGGTCGAGCCCGCCGACTTCACGATCGAGGGCGGCTCCGCCGCGGCAACCCGCGCTCTGACCGCTGAGAACCCGCCGACCGCGCTGTTCGCCGCGTCGGACGAGATGGCGATCGGAGCCATCCTCGCCGCGCGCAAGCTCGGCCTGCGCGTCCCCGAGGACGTGTCGATCGTCGGTGTCGACGGACACGAGCTCGGCCGGTGGTTCTCGCTCACCACCGTGGATCAGTTCGCGCGCGGTCAGGGAGAACGCGCAGCCGAGGCCGTGCTCGCGGCGCTCGACGGCGCCGAGCCCGGCCGGGGCCTCGGCACCCTGCCGTTCGAGCTGGTGGACCGCGGCTCGACGGCGGCGCCGACGC
>JAKOMY010000327.1 GCA_022702225.1 Microbacteriaceae bacterium
ACCGGCTCGGCCTCGCGGCCGGCTTCGAGCACCTCGGCGTGGCTGAGCGGGGTCTGCTGGATGCCGGCGGCCAGGTTCGTGATGAGCGAGAAGCCGAGGATCTCCATGCCCGCCTGGCGTGCCGCGATGGCCTCGAGGGCCGTGGACATCCCGACGATGTGGCCGCCGATGGCCTTGGCCATCTGCACCTCGGCGGGGGTCTCGTAGTGGGGCCCTCGGAACTGCGTGTAGACGCCCTCGTCGAGCGTGGGGTCGATCTCGCGCGCGATCGCGCGCAGGCGCTTGGAGTACAGGTCGGTGAGGTCGACGAAGGTCGCGCCCTCGAGCGGCGAGTCGGCGGTGAGGTTGATGTGGTCGCTGATGAGCACGGGTTGACCGGGCTTCCACGTCTCGCGGATGCCGCCGGCCCCGTTGGTGAGGATCATCGTGGTCGCGCCCGTCGCCGCGGCCGTGCGCACGCTGTGCACGACCCGTCGGACGCCGTGGCCCTCGTAGTAGTGCGTGCGCGCGCCGATGACGAGGACGTTCTTGCCGCCCGGGGTGCGGACGCTGCGGAGCGTGCCGACGTGCCCCTCGAGAGCGGGCTTGCTGAAGCCGGTGACCTCGGTGGCCGGGAACGACGCCGTCTCTTCGCCGATGAGTTCGGCGGCGCGGCCCCAGCCCGACCCGAGGGTCACGGCGATGTCGTGGTGCTCGACGCCCGAGAGACGGGCGATGTCGGCCGCTGCGGCCGTGGCGACCTCGAACGGGTCGACCGCCGGGTCGTCGAGCGGGTGAGAAGTGCTGTAGGACATTCCCCCACTCTAGAAACTGCGGGGCCCGCGGGCCAGACGGCAGGCAACCGTGTCGATCGTGTCGGGCGGGCCGGGTGGCGCATCGGCACCCACCCGGCGCTGACAGAATGGATGCCATGGTGCAGAGCTTCGAGCGCAAGCAGTCCGTCGCGATCGTGGGCGGCGGCCCCGGCGGGTACGAGGCCGCTCTGTCGGCGGCCCAGCTCGGTGCCGACGTCACCCTCGTCGAGCGCGCGGGCGTGGGCGGCTCGGCCGTCATCACCGACGTCGTGCCCTCCAAGACCCTCATCGCCACCGCCGATGCGGCCGTCGCCATCCGCAACGCCAGCAGCCTCGGCGTGCAGCTGTTCGCCAAGGACGACCGGGGCAAGCCCCTGACCCCCGAGGTCGCGATCAACCTCGCCGCCGTCAACCAGCGTCTGCTGTCCCTCGCCCGTCAGCAGTCCGACGACATGCGCTCCTCGCTCCTCGAGGCGGGCGTGCGCATCATCTCCGGCCACGGCCGGCTCGACGGCAACGGCGCCGTGGTCGTCTCGACCGAGGCCGGCGGCACGGACTTCGATCGCATCGAGGCCGAGACCCTCGTCGTCTCGGTCGGTGCCTCGCCCCGGGAGCTCCCCTCGGCCCAGCCCGACGGCGAGCGCATCCTCACGTGGACGCAGCTGTACAACATGAAGTCGGTGCCCTCTCACCTGATCGTCGTCGGCTCGGGCGTGACGGGTGCGGAGTTCGCCTCGGCCTACATGAACCTCGGCGCGAAGGTCACGCTCGTCTCGAGCCGCGACCAGGTGCTCCCCGGTGAGGATCAGGATGCCGCGGCCGTCCTCGAACGCGTCTTCCAGCGCGGCGGCATGACGCTGCTGTCGAAGGCGCGGGCCGATTCGGTCGTGAACACCGGCGACGGGGTGGTCGTCACCCTCGCCGACGGACGCACGATCGAGGGCAGCCACTGTCTCATGGCGGTCGGCTCGATCCCCAACACCGCCGGCCTCGGTCTCGAGCAGGCGGGCGTGCAGATGACCCCGTCGGGGCACATCCGCGTCAACCGCGTCGCCCGCACCTCGGTGCCCAACATCTACGCCGCCGGCGACTGCACGAACTTCTACCCCCTGGCATCCGTCGCCTCGATGCAGGGCCGTCAGGCCATCTTCCACGCGCTGGGCGATGTCGTTATCCCGCTCGAGACCCGCCGCATCACCGCGAACATCTTCACCGCGCCCGAGATCGCCACGGTCGGCTTCAGCGAGCAGGACGTCATCGAGGGGCGCATCGCCGGCAAGGTGCGCAAGCTCCCGCTCTCGGCGAACCCCCGCGCCAAGATGCAGGGCATCACCGACGGCTTCGTCAAGCTCATCGCCCGCGAGGGCAGCGGCACCGTCATGGGCGGCGTGATCGTCGGCCCCAAGGCGTCGGAGCTCATCTACCCGATCGCGATCGCCGTCGAGCGTCGCCTGACCGTGGACCAGGTCGCGCGCGTGTTCGCCGTGTACCCCTCGCTCACGTCGAGCATCACCGACGCCGCCCGCGCCATGCACATCGTCGACCGCGACGACCCCGGCGAGGACTGAGCGGCGAGGATGCCGTGGGCTTACGGCATCCGTCGTCGGGTGGTCGTCCCGCGGGGTCCGGCTGACGCATAAACGCTTCCTGCGCGCGGAAACGCGTTGTGCTCGTGTTTCTGCGTGGGGATCGCGTTTCTGCGTGGGGGAGAGGCCCCGGCGACGACTGAGCGTTGCGGATGCCGTGGGCTCGCGGAATCCGTCGTCCGGTGGTCGTCCCGCGGGGTCCGGCTGACGCATAAACGCTTCCTGCGCGCGGAAACGCGTTGTGCTCGTGTTTCTGCGCGCGGGTCGTGTTTTTGCGCGGGAGAGAGGCCCCGGCGACGACTGAGCGCGGATGCCGTGGGCTAGCGGTGTCCGTCGCCCGGTGGCCGTCCCGGGGGGATGACGCATAAACGCTTCCTGCGCACGGAAACGCGTTGTGCTCGTGTTTCTGCGTGGGGATCGCGTTTCTGCGTGGGGAGACGTCCCGCCGACGACTGAGCGTTGCGGATGCCGTGGGCTTGCGGAATCCGTCGTCGGGTGGTCGTCCCGGGGGGTTTGGCTGACGCATAAACGCTTCCTGCGCGGGGAAACGCGTTGTGCTCGTGTTTCTGCGTGGAGATCGCGTTTCTGCGTGGGGAGACGTCCCGCCGACGACTGAGCGTTGCGGATGCCGTGGGCTTGCGGCATCCGTCGTCCGGTGGTCGTCCCGCGGGTTCTGGGCGACGCATAAACGCTTCCTGCGCACGGAAACGCGTTGTGCTCGTGTTTCTGCGCGCGGAGAGCGTTTCTGCGTGGGGGAGAGGCCCCGGCGACGACTGAGCGCGGATGCCGTGGGCTCACGGCATCCGTCGTCCGGTGGCCGTCCCGCGGGGTCCGGCTGACGCATAAACGCTTCCTGCGCGCGGAAACGCGTTGTGCTCGTGTTTCTGCGCGCGGAGAGCGTTTCTGCGTGAGGTGGGGCGGCGGGGAAGGACGCCGGAGACGAACGACGGCGCCGCACCCCCGGGGGAGCGCGGCGCCGGTCGCTCGGAACGCGACGTCAGCTGATCAGCAGCAACTGGTGACCGGCCGAGACAGTGGTGCCGGGGGCGGCGTCGATGCCCGCGACCGTGCCGTCCTTGTGGGCCTGGATCGGCTGCTCCATCTTCATCGCCTCGAGCACGACGACCAGGTCGCCCTTCACGACCTGCTGGCCCTCCTCGACGGCGACCTTGACGATCGTGGCCTGCATGGGCGACTTGACCGCGTCTCCGGTGGCTCCGGCGGTGGGCGACGCCCCGTGCGAGCGGCGCGTGGGGGGAGCGACGG
>JAKOMY010000331.1 GCA_022702225.1 Microbacteriaceae bacterium
GCACGGCGCTGTTCCCCCCGCTCGGCGCCCTCATCGCGCGTATCCCGGCCTCGATCGCGCAGGCGATGCTCGCCGGTGTCCTGCTGCCGCTGTGCGTGGCGCCGTTCGTCGGCCTCGTGAACGACCCCTGGGGTGTGGCGCCCGTGCTGCTCGTGTGGCTCGTGGCATCCCGGTTCCTTCCCCGCTGGGCCGTGCCTCTCGCGTTCGTCGCGGCGATCGCGGTGGTCGCGGTGGAGCTGACCCGCACGGGAGTGGACGCGGATGCCGCGACCCTGCTGCCGCGCCTGGAGTTCACCGCCCCCTCGCTCACGGTCGGCGCGGTCGTGGGCATCGCGGTGCCGCTGTTCGTGGTGACGATGGCGTCGCAGAACGTGCCCGGAGTCGCCGTCATGCGCAGCCTCGGCTACACGATCCCCTGGCGCCCCGCGATGCTCGTCACCGGGCTCGGCTCGGCCGCCGCGGCCGGCTTCGGGGGGCACGCGATGAATCTCGGTGCGATCAGCGCGGCGATCGCCGCGGGGCCCGACTCGCACCCCGACGCGAACAAGCGGTGGGTCGCGGGGGCGTCGGCCGGAGGCACCTACCTCGTCCTCGGCGCCCTGTCGGCAGCGTTCGCGGCGATCGTGCTGCTGGCCCCGGCGGGGGTCATCCCGGCGGTTGCGGGCGTGGCGCTCTTCGGTGCCTTCGGCTCGGCGATCCAGCAGGCGATCGACGACCCCGGCGAGAGGGTGCCGGCCGTCGTGACGTTCCTCGTCGCGGCATCCGGGATCGCGGTGTTCGGGGTGAGCGCGGCGTTCTGGGCCCTGGTCGCGGGACTCGTGGTGCGCGCGGTGCTGCACGTGGGGCGTAGGGCGGGCTGAGCGCTCACCCCCACCCGAGGTCGGTGCGAAGACGCTCCCGGGTGAGCACGTCCTGCGGGTAGGCGCGGAAGAGAGCCATCTTGCGCGAGAGGGTGACGTCGCCGTCGGTCGGATCCTCCCTCACGAGGCGGTGAACCCCTCGGCGAAGCCCTCCGCCGCAGTCGTGGCGCCGTAGGTACTTCCTTCGCGGGACCGTCACCGTTTCGTTATCGACGGTGACCCCGATGCGGGAACCGATGGTCGATCCGTGGACACTTCTGGGTGTGGATGTTGATGACGCCGGGCTGTGGGACCGGGTGCTTCGGGGGGACGAGCTTGCGCTCGCGGAATTCTTCGATCGCTATGAGCGACGGCTGTTTCGACATGCGTGTCGGTTGTTGACGCATCGTGAGGATGCGAAGGATGCCGTAACGGTCGCGTTCTTCGAGTTGTGGCGCAAGCGGGCGTCGGTGCGGGTCGTAGACGGCTCGCCCTTGCCGTGGCTGTTGAATACGGTGGCGCATTGTGCGCGGAATCTGGAGCGGTCGGGGCGGCGGTATCGCGCGCTACTGGATCGGGCGCCCGTGGCGTCGCCTCCTCAGATCGACCACGACGACAGCGCGATCATGGGGGCGTTGAGGCGCTTGCCGGAGCGGGAGCAGGCAGTTGTTGTGTTGGCGGTGCTGGAGGGGTACTCCGAGCGGGATGTCGCTCAGGTCCTCGGCATCCCGGCCGGGACCGTGAAGTCTCGGTTGTCCCGGGCGAAGACGAAGCTGCGCGGCGAGCTCGCGCGGGAAGGGGTCCGGGCATGAACGACGAACTGACGCCGGACGAGCGGGCGGCTCTGCGCGCGCGAATCGTGGGTGGCGCCCACGGCATCAAGCCGGTCGGGGCGCATCGGAACGCGTGGATCGCGGGTTCTCTCGCTGCGGTGCTGGTGGTCGCGATCGCAGGAGGAGTGGCCGCGACGACGACGTTGAGCGCGCCGGAGATCGCCACGACACCGTCGCCGAGCCTGACCGCCACGCCCGAACCGGTGCCGGAGTCGACCGCCACGTCGACGCCGACGCCGACTCCCACGCCAGTGAGATCGGTCTCGGCGCCGTCGTCGCGTTTCTCGTTCGGCTGCGACCAGGTCGCTGAAACCGTGCGTGCGTACTTCGACGGGGTCGTCCCCGTGACGAGGGACACCCTGCCGACCCCCCGTGGGAATCTGTTGACGGAAGGGCCGATGCAGTACGCCTTCGCCCAGGCGGGCGCCGTGTACTGCGAGTTCGGGGAAGAAGAAGGCACCTGGCTGACGGTGGCGGTCGTGCCCGACGCTGAGGGTGCCATCGAGGACCGCAACTCCTTCGACGGGGGAGTGTGCGACCCCTCCTACCCGCCATGCGAGCTCGTCAACGGAAGCCTTGTCCTGGTCGAGGGTCTGTCCGCGACCTCGTCGTCTGAGACCGCCGTGTCGGCCGTCAACGACGCCTATTCATCCGTGCGCGATCTCGTGCTGTCTTCCCCGCCCTCGCCGGCCGTCTGGTCGCCGCCGACGGGCACGACGCCGGTCACCGGTGACTGCAGTGCTTTTCTCCCCGTGGACCGGCTGGCGCAGATCCTCGGTGCGAACGACCTCATCGTCGAGCCGGTGGGCCGCGGCGGATGGAGTCTGCGGGCCTGGATGCTCTCAGGTTTCTGGGACGCGCCTCTGTGCGAGGCCCATCAGAGCGGAACGACTCCGTACGAGGACCCTCTGTCCGTGTCCATCGTCGGGCTGCCCGGCGGTGAGTGGGCGTACGACGAGGGGGCGTCGGGTGACGCTCTATCCGTCACCGGGGGCCGGGCGACCGACGCTGCCCGGCTGGATTGCGCACCACGGGAGTACGGCCCGCGGTGCCACCTCGACGTGCTCGTCGACGGCAACTGGCTGCGCGTTTCCGTGCCGAATGGCGTGGAGGCGTCTGCATCCTCCACTGTCGCTACCCAGATCGCCGAGCTGATCTTCGCGCAGTTCTACGGGTGAGGTCCCGTCGGGGGCCCGCCTTTTCAGGCAGGGCTTTCGAATGATGATGGGTTCCGGCGGTCCGCACTCCTGGGGGTGCGGGCCGTCGGTCGTCACCGTTTCGTTATCGACGGTGACCCCGATGCGGGAACCGATAGTCGATCCGTGGACACTTCAGGGTGTGGATGTTGATGACGCCGGGCTGTGGGACCGGGTGCTTCGGGGGGACGAGCTTGCG
>JAKOMY010000339.1 GCA_022702225.1 Microbacteriaceae bacterium
TCGTCGCGCAGTTCGCGTGGAGCCTCGTCACCAACGACCGGTACATGTGGGGCACGTTCGCGCAGTACTTCTTCTCGGAGCCCGTGCTGATCGGCATCGGGTACACGCTCTCGCTCACGGCGATCTCGGCCGTCGTCGGCTTCTCGCTGGGCACGCTGCTGGCCCTGGGCCGCTTGTCGGCGTCCCCCCTGCTGAGCGCGGTGGCGTGGAGCTACATTTGGTTCTTCCGCTCGGTGCCCCTCGTCGTGCAGATCATCGTCTGGTACAACCTCGGATACCTCTACCCGACCCTGGGCCTGGGGACGCCGTTCACGACCGACTTCTGGATCGTGGAGTTCCCCACCGTCCAGCTCGTCAGCGCCTTCGCCGCCGCGATCCTGGGCCTGGGTCTGCACCAGGCGGCGTACTCGGCCGAGATCATCCGCGGCGGGCTCGTCTCGGTCGACCCCGGTCAGCACGAGGCGGCCGCGGCGCTCGGCATCCCGGCATCCCGTCGGCTTTTCCGCATCATCCTGCCGCAGGCGATGCGCTCGATCGTCCCGAACGCCACGAACGAGGTCATCGGTCTGGTCAAGGGCGCGTCGGTCGTGTTCGTCATCGCGATCCCCGAGCTGTTCTACGCCGTGCAGGTGATCTACAACCGCAACAGCCGCGTCATCCCACTGCTGCTCGTCGCGGTCGTCTGGTACACCCTCATCACGACGATCCTCAGCGTCGCGCAGTACTACATCGAGCGGTACTACGCCCGGGGATCCGCACGGGCCCTGCCGCCGACGCCGGTGCAGCGGGCGCGCACGTGGGTGAGCGTGCAGTGGGCGCGCTTGGGTGACCCTCCGGCCCCGCCGGGCGGAAGGGATGCCGCGGGCCCGGCGTCCTCACCCAGCGACTCACCGCGTGCAGCCGGTGCCGTCGTGACGTCGAAGGGCGGCCACGCATGACCGCCGCCACCGCCACGAGCGGACTCGTCGAGATCCACAACGTGCATAAGGCGTTCCACGGCGTCGAGGTGCTGAAGGGCATCGACCTCACCGTCCACCCCGGCGAGGTCGTCGCCCTCCTCGGCCCCAGCGGATCGGGCAAGTCGACGCTCCTGCGCACCATCAACCACCTCGAGACGGTGGATGCCGGCTCGGTCACCGTCGACGGGGAGTTCATCGGCTACGAGCTGCGTCACGGCAAGCTCCACGAGTTGCGCGAGCGCGAGATCCTGCAGCGGCGGACGCAGGTGGGGATCGTCTTCCAGAACTTCCACCTGTTCCCGCACCTCACGGCCCTCGAGAACATCACCGAGGCGCCGCTCGCGCTCGCGCGCCTGGGCAAGGAGGATGCCCGTCGTCTCGCCCTCGGTCTACTCGAGAGGGTGGGTCTCGCCGAGAAAGCCGACGCGTACCCGCGCCAGCTGTCGGGCGGCCAGCAACAGCGCGTCGCGATCGCTCGTGCCCTCGCGCTGCAGCCCAAGGTGCTGCTGTTCGACGAGCCGACGAGCGCCCTCGATCCCGAACTCGTCGGCGAGGTGCTCGACGTCATCCGCGGTCTGGCGCAGCTCGGCACGACCCTCGTCATCGTCACGCACGAGATCGGCTTCGCCCGCGAGGTCGCCGACCGCGTGGTGTTCCTCGATCGCGGCCGGATCGTCGAGCAGGGAACGCCCGACGAGGTGCTCTCCCGTCCGCAGCACCCGCGCACCCGCGAGTTCCTCGCGAAAGTGCTCGGCTGACGCCGCGCACCCCGCGGAGGCTTCGACAGGCTCAGCCACCGCTCCCCGACCACACCCCTACCCACACCAGGAGATACAGCATGGCTCTCAGCAAGAAACAGTCCCTCGCGATCGGCGCGATCGCCGCTGCGGTGGTCGCCGTCGTCGGCGTCGGCATCGCGGTCGGCATCAACCGCCCGGTCGAAGCCGCTGCGGCGCCCGACCCCTCGGCATCCGCCACGAACGCCCCCGCGGAGTGGGTGCACACCGACGCCGTCCCCGCAGCCGTCGCGGCGCTGAAGGCGAGCGGCTTCACCCCCATCGAGCCGGGCAAGCTGACCGTCGCCGTCGGCGCCTTCGTGCCGCCGCTCAGCTACGTGCCCGAGGGCGAGACGCTGCCGTCGGGAACCGAACCCAACATCGGCTCGCTGATCGCCGAGGGTCTCGGCCTCGAGTACAACCCGGTCGTCGTCGCGTGGGCGGACTGGCCCCTCGGCATCCAGTCGGGAAAGTACGACCTCATCACCGCCAACGTCACCGTGACCGAAGAGCGCAAAGAGCTCTACGACTTCGCGAGCTACCGGCAGGATCTGCTGGGCTTCGCGGTCCGTTCCGACAGCACGATCGACAAGATCGAGACCGCCGATGACATCTCGGGGCTGAAGATCGTGGTCGGCTCGGGCACCAACCAAGAGAAGGTGCTGCTGAACTGGAACGCCGAGCTCGCCGCCGCCGGTAAGGCCCCCGCCGATCTGCAGTACTACGACGACAACGCCGCCGCCACCCTCGCCCTGCTGTCGGGTCGCGTCGATGCGACGTTCGGCCCCAACGCCACCGCGGCATGGGCTGCGCGCGACACGGGCGAGACGAAGGTCGTGGGCGTAGTCCCGGGCGGATACCCGCTCCAGGCCGACATCGCCGCCGGCACCAAGAAGGGCAACGGTCTCGTCGGGCCGGTGCAGATCGTGCTGAACGACCTCATCCAGAGCGGAAAGTACGCCGAGGTGCTGACGGCGTGGAACCTCGACTCCGAGGGCATCT
>JAKOMY010000120.1 GCA_022702225.1 Microbacteriaceae bacterium
AGGGCGGGCGGATCGTCGAGCAGGGCACTCCCGCGCAGATCCTCGACGCTCCGCAGAGACCCGAAACGATCGCTTTCCTCGAGCGCGAGCGTCGGGGCGGCGCGCTCTAGCCTGAGCGGATCGGCTGTGCTGAGCCGGTCGACGGGTCAGAGGACGGCCCCGACGAGCTCGGCCGTCGACACCGGACCGTGAGCCGGTGCGAGGGTTCGCGCCTGCCCCGGCCTGGGCACGCCGCGACACCGGATGCCGGCCCGAGGGCGTGGCATCCGGTGTCGCGTTCTGTGGGTGAACGCTCCGGGTCAGGCGACCGAGCGACGGCGGCGCAGCAGCAGACCAGCCCCGAGGAGCAGGGTCAGCAGGCCCGCGAGGCCGAGGCCGGCGGCCGTCGAGCCATCCGTTCCCGTCACGGCGAGGGCGCCGCGTGCGGTGCCCGTTCCGGTGGCAGCGAGGGCGCTGACCAAACCGACCGAGGCGGGCGAGCCTGCCACGGTGACGGTGCCGTTGGTGCCATCAGTGCCGTTCGTTCCCGGGGTTCCGGGGGTGCCGGGCGTACCGGGCGTTCCGGGGGTGCCGGGCGTTCCGGGCGTTCCGGGGGTGCCGGGCGTTCCCGGGGTTCCGGGCGTGGTGGGCGTTCCGGTGGTGGAGTCGGTGGTGGTGCTGTCACCGATCACCGAGACCGCGTTGCCGCCGATGGTGACGGGGATGTTGATCGGCAGGCCGATCACGTTGCCGCCGCCGATGCTGCCGGTGCCATCGGTGCTGGTGCCGCCGGTCGAGCCGGTGGTGCCGCCGGTGGTGGTGGCGTCCTTCGAGGTGCTGTCGCCGATGCCGGAAACGGCGTTGCCGCCGATGGTGACGGGCGCGTTGATCGGCAGGCCGATCACGTTGCCGCCCCCGATGGCGTCGGTGCCGTCCGTGCCGGCGTCACCGGAGCCGCCTCCGGTGGTGCCGCCGGTGGTGGTGGCGCCGTCGGTGACGCTGTCGCCGATGCCCGAGACGGCGTTGCCGCCGACCGTGATGGGCACGCCCACCGGGAGGCCGATGACGTTACCGCCGAGGATTCCGTCGGTTCCGTCGGTCACGGTGCTGCCGGTCGAGCCGGAGCCGCCCGTGGTGCCGCCGGTGGTGTCGGCGTCGTTCGAGACGCTGTCACCGATCACCGACAGGGCGTTGCCGCCGACGGTGACGGGCAGGCCGATCGGGGCGTCGACGACGTTGCCGCCGAGGATTCCGTCGCTGCCGTCCGTGACGGTGCCGCCGCCGGTCGAGCCGGAGGTGCTGCCGCCGGTGGTTCCAGCGTTGTCGGTGCTGCTGTCACCGACCACCGAGATCGCGTTGCCCCCGACCGTGACCGGAGCCTCGATCGAGATGACGCCCTGGTTGCCGCCGCCGATGCTGTCGCTGCCGTCGGTGCTGGTGTCCGTCGCGGAAGCCGCAGCTTCGGGCGCGGGCGCCGAGGTGTCGGCATCCGTGCTGCTGCTGTCTCCGATGACCGAGACGGCGTTGCCGCCGACCGTGACGGGGACGTCGATCGATACGAGCCCCTGGTTGCCCGAGCCCACGCCGTCACTGCCATCGGTGATGGTGACGGGAGCGGGAGCGGGGGCGGCGGGAGCGGAGGTGTCGGCACCTTCGCTGCTGCTGTCTCCGATCACCGAGACGGCGTTGCCGCCGACGGTGACCGGAAGGTTCACCGAGACACCGACCTGGTCGCCCGAGAGCAGACCGTCGACGCCTGAGGTGTCTGCGGCATTGGCGATGCCGGCTCCGAGGACGGCGAGGCCGCCTCCGACGAGCGTGCCCAGAAGGACACGCGAGTAGATCTTGCGCATGAGAGTTTCTCCTGTAGATGAATGAGGGTGCGCGAAAGCGCGGGGTCGTCTGCCGTGCAATGCACGGTGCGACCGTCCTCAGTCAGGAGAGACGTCGGTGCCGAAGACCGGGGTGCCGGGCAGATCGTCGTCGACGACGTTCCGGCGGTCGAGAAGAAGCGGAGCGGCGAAGAGCTTGCCGCCGTCGGTTGTTGCGGCGCTCGCGCCGCCCGCGCCGGAGTTTCCGGATGCCGAAGAGCCCGAGCCCGTGCTCGCGCCCAGGTCACCGTGAACGTCGGTCGGCAGGGCCTGGAGAGCGTTCTGTGCACTCGCGAGAGCCGCGGAGGCGTCGCCGCCCGTGGCAGCCGCCAAGAGCGTTGCCACGGGGCCCGAGGGGGGCGTGCGGGGCGACGAGGAAACCGGGGAGGGACCCGTCGAGGGGGCACCGGGCACTGTCGCAGCAGAGTCTGCCGCAGCCTCGACCGGCAGGGGCTCGAGGGGCAGCGCGTCGATGATCGGGGTGGTGGCCTCGCCGCCGGGATCCGTCGGGATGCCCGGAATCGCGGGGATCACGGGAGAAATCGGGGGGAGGGTGCCGACGATCACGGGGAGCGCCGCGTCGACCGCGTCGGTGACACCCGAGATGAGATCGTCGAGGCCGACCGCGTGGACGACATCACCGACGACGGGGACCGACTGGACGGTCTCGACCACGGGGGTGACGACCCCGCCCACGACGCCCGAGCCGGCGATGTCGGTGACCGCGTCTCCCGCGGTGCCGACAGTGCCGCCGACGGTGGTGTTCGCGGTGTCGACGACCTCGGAGACGGTGCTCGACACCGTGTCCGTGGTGGTCGTGACCACCTCGGCGACGGGGGCGGGTGCGACGTCGGTGACGACTTCGGTCACGGGAGCGACGGTCTCGGTGACGTGCTCGACCGTGGGTGAGACGACGGTACCGACGACATCGTCGACGGTGTCGGTGACCTGGTTGACCGTCGAGCCGATCGTGCCGAGCAGTCCGCCCGAGCCGTCATCCGCCGAAGCCGGGGAGGCCGAAAGAGCGACCGAGAGAGCTGCGGCTCCGAGCGCGGTGGACACGCCGACGAGGAGCAACCGCAGCAGGTGCGGTGCCCCCCGATCGGACGCGTTCTCCATGATTCGCCCCCCAAAGGTGAATCTCCGAAACTCTTGGGCGGCGACGCTACGCCGCGATTCACCCGGGGGGAAGGGGGCGGGTGAAATCTAGGTAGTTCCCTGGGAACGGGCTGGTGACGGGCGACACGCCGGGCGGTGAAGAAAAATTTGACAGCGAGGGCCTTTGGTCGATACGCCATCGGCGAGTTATCCCCCGAGTTGTACACATGTGAATGCTTCTCGAGGGAACCTTCAACGTTCACTTCACACGGGATTTCCCCAGGAAACCTGTGGATAGATAAAAACCTGATCAAGGGCACATAATTGCCTAAAATTCGGACCCATCCACCGAGTTGTCCACAGCACTTGTGCACAGATCCCGCGGCGTTTCCCGCAGGCTCTCCACAGAGTTATCCACAGGCTCGTTTGCGTGTGGAGAGCGTGGTATCTACCGTGGGTGCAGCCCCTCGGGCAGCTGAATCACGTTGCCGCGCGCGTCGATGTCGGACGTCGGTGATTCCATGCTGCCGAGGCCGCCCCGAGCCCCGTTTCCGCGAACGCTTCATGCGCGCGCGAGGCCCGGTCAGGGGTGCCCGAACTGAAGGAGAGCCCGTGTCGATCGCCGATATCGCCGAAGAACGTCTCGGAAAAGCGCCGCGCCCCGAGCGCACGCCCCCGCACGACACGCTCGCCGAGCAGAGCGCGCTCGGCGGCATGCTGCTGTCGAAAGACGCCGTGGCCGATGTGATCGAGTCGCTGCGAGGCCCCGACTTCTACGTGCCGAAGCACGAGCTGATCTTCGAGGCCATCCTCACCCTGTACTCGCACGGTGAGCCCACTGACGTCGTCGCCGTCACGGACGAGCTGATCAAGACGGGCGAGCTTCAGCGCGCCGGGGGAGCGGACTACCTGCACACGCTCACCTCGATCGTGCCGACCGCCGCCAACGCCGGCTACTACGCCTCGATCGTCGCCGAGCGCGCGATGCTGCGCCGCCTGGTCGAGGCCGGTACGCGCATCGTGCAGATGGGCTACGCCGGCGAGGGCGACCCGGTCGAGCTCGTCAACAGCGCCCAGGCCGAGATCTACAACGTCTCGGGTGATGACAGCGCCGAGGACTACATCCCCCTGACGACGGCGGTGGATGCCGCGGTCGAAGAGATCGAGGCCGCTCGAGGCCGCGACGGGTCGATGACGGGCATTCCCACTGGCTTCGCCGGCCTCGACCAGCTCACCAACGGTCTGCACCCCGGCCAGATGATCGTGCTCGCCGCACGCCCCGCCATGGGTAAGTCGACCCTCGCGCTCGACTTCGCCCGCGCCGCCGCGATCAAGTCGAACGCCCCGTGCATCTTCTTCTCGCTCGAAATGGGTCGCAGTGAGATCGCCATGCGTCTGCTCAGCGCCGAGGGCCAGATTCCCCTGCAGAGCATGCGTAAGGGAACCCTCGACTCGCGCGACTGGACCACGGTGGCCTCCACCCGCGGTCGCATCAACGACGCACCCCTCTACATCGACGACAGCCCCAACATGACGCTGGTCGAGATTCGCGCGAAGTGTCGTCGCCTCAAGCAGCGCGAGGGTCTGAAGATGGTGGTCATCGACTACCTGCAGTTGCTCACGAGCGGTAAGCGCGTCGAGTCGCGTCAGCAGGAGGTCAGTGAGTTCTCGCGTGCGCTGAAGCTGATGGCGAAGGAGCTGCAGGTTCCGGTCATCGCCCTGTCGCAGCTGAACCGTGGTGCTGAGCAGCGCGCCGACAAGAAGCCAGCCCTGTCGGACCTTCGTGAGTCGGGCTCGATCGAGCAGGATGCCGACATGGTGGTGCTGCTGCACCGCGAGGCCGCCTACGAGAAGGACTCACCTCGTGCGGGTGAGGCCGATTTGATCGT
>JAKOMY010000078.1 GCA_022702225.1 Microbacteriaceae bacterium
GATCACGGCCGAGGGCCCGATCGTGCTCACCGACCGCTCGTTCCTCGGCGTCGACTGAAGAACGTCTCCGGATGCCGCGGCCTCGAGGTCGCGGCATCCGTCATGTCCGGCCCGTCCTGCGGCGGCGGACCTACGAAGAACCGCTCGCTCTTCTCCGACTGCACCGCGAAGGACGCGCGAGCGCGCCGACCCGGGGGCTCGGCGAACGTGAGACAGTGCCGCAGATCCCGCATGCCGCGGAGCGTCGCGCCGACGAGCGTCAGTCGTCGAGCAGGTCGGGCCGACGCTCGCGGGTGCGCTGCACCTGCTGCTCACGCCGCCAGGTAGCCACAGCGCCGTGGTTGCCGCTGAGAAGCACGGGAGGCACCTCGCGCCCGCGCCACGCGGCCGGCTTGGTGAACGAGGGGTATTCGAGCAGGCCGTCCTCGTGCGACTCCTCGACCAGGCTCTCGGGGTTGCCGACGACACCGGGAATGAGGCGCCCGATCGCTTCGACCATCGCCATGACGGCGACCTCACCGCCGTTCAGCACGTAGTCGCCGAGCGATATCAGGCGCACGTCACCGAGCTCGGCCGCGTACTCGAAGACGCGCTCGTCGATGCCTTCGTATCGCCCGCAACCGAACACGAGGTGCGGTGCGGTGGAAAGCTCGCGGGCTGTCGCCTGCGTGAACCGTTCGCCCGCGGGTGAGGGGAAGATGATGACAGGGCGAGACTCGGCGTCGCGCGTCACGTCATCGAGGGCCTCGCCCCAGGGCTCGGGTTTCATCACCATGCCGGCACCGCCACCGTAGGGGGTGTCGTCGACCGTGCGGTGTCGGTCGTGCGTGTACGCGCGCAGATCCCGGATGCGCACGTCGAGCAGCCCGCTCTGCCGGGCCTTGCCGAGCAGCGAGACCTCGAGAGCGTCGAAGATCGTCGGAAAGATCGAGACGACGTCGATGCGCACGTCAGTCCTCGGAGGTATCGGTGTTCTCGTCGTCGGAGTCGTCCGACACCGAGGCGGGCTCGGGCTCGTCGCCGGCCTCGGCCGGGAGCTCCTCGAACAATCCCGCGGGGGGCGTGACGACGACACGGCCACCGGCGATGTCGACCTCGGGCACGATGGCGCCGACGAAGGGGACGAGCACCTCGCGGTCCTCGCCGACCATGCGGACGATGAGGAGGTCCTGAGCCGGGAAGTGGTCGACACGCGCGACTCGACCGATGACGGCCCCGTCGCGCACGACATCCAGCCCGACCAGCTGGTGGTCGTACCAGGCGTCGTCTTCAGCGGGGGCAGCCTCGGAGTCCTGGTCGATCCAGAGGATCGCCTTGACGAGCTCTTCTGCGGCGTTGCGGTCGTCGACACCCTCGAAGAAGGCGACCGGGTGCGAGTTCATCCATCGGAACTCACGGACCGTCAGCTCTCGGCCGTGCCACGGCGAGGATTCGGGAACCTGCAGGGTGAAGGTGCTCCCCGGCGTGAAACGGCCGTCGGGATCGTCGGTGTACAGCTCGAGCTTGAACGCGCCCTTCAGGCCGTGGGCCTTGACGAGGCGGCCGACGCGGAGCTGGGTCTTGGCGGGCTGAGCGCCCGCGATGTCGCCGTTCGCCATCAGTCGTCGGCGACATCGACGCGCACACGGCGTCCGTCGGCGAGAGCCGACACGAGCGTGCGCAGTGCTTTGGCGGTGCGTCCGCCGCGCCCGATCACGCGACCCCGGTCATCGGGGTGCACGCGAACCTCCAGCACGTCACCGCGAGGCGAAGAGCTGGAACGGATGGTCACGGCATCCGGGTGATCGACGATCCCCTTGACGACGTGTTCGAGCGCGGCAGACAGCACGGGAATTACTCGGCCGAGGTCTCGGCGGCGTCCTCAGCGGGCGCCTCGGCGGGAGCTTCGGCCTTCTTCTCGGCCTTGGGCTTGACGACCGACTTCTTCGAGGCATCCGCCTCGAACGCGGCCTTGGGCTCGCGCACCTTGACGGTCGAGACGGCGTTCTTGTCGCCCTTGAACTTGCCCCAGTCGCCCGTGAGCTTGAGGATGGCGGCAACCTGCTCGGTGGGCTGGGCGCCCACGGAGAGCCAGTACTGCGCGCGCTCCGAGTCGACCTCGATGAACGAGGGCTCCTCGGTCGGGTGGTACTTGCCGATCTCCTCGATGACACGACCATCGCGCTTGGTGCGCGAGTCGGCGACGACGATGCGGTAGTAGGGCGCACGGATCTTTCCGAGGCGCTTGAGACGGATCTTGACAGCCACGATGACTCCAAATGATGAAAAAGGAACGAACCGAACGCCTGGAGAGTGGGGTGCACACCCGGCGGAAGCTCAAAAGGGTGGACCGACACTGGATAGAGGGTCGAGTGGCGGGTCCAGCCCTCTATTCTGCCAGATCCCCGGACCCCGCGGTGACACGCGACGCGCCGCGACACGGAGCGTAGCGGAGGATCCCGGCATCCGACCCCCGTGTCAGACTGAGCCGCATGAGGCTGCCGTTCGCTGCATCGACACGCTCGTCCGTGGGTCTGGAGTGGGAGCTCATGCTCGCCGACCGCGAGACGGGCGACCTGGTCCCCCGCGCACCGGAGATCCTCGACCAGCTCGAGGAGAAGACCGCCCTCGAGCGCTTCACCGTCACGGGCGAACTGCTGACCAACACCGTCGAGGTGACCAGCGGCGTCGGCCACACCGTCGCCGAGGCCGTCGACGACATCGCCGACGCCATCTGCGCGGTGCGCGAAGAGACCGAGCCGCGCGGCGTCGAGCTCCTGTGCGCCGGCAGCCACCCTTTCGCGCAGTGGTTCGACCAGGAGGTCACCGACAAGACGCGGTACCACTCCCTCATCGAACGCACCCAGTGGTGGGGGCGCAACATGATGATCTGGGGCATCCACGTGCACATCGGCATCGACGACGTCGAGAAGGTCGTACCGATCGTCAACGCGTTGACCGTGTACCTCCCCCACCTCCAGGCGCTGTCGGCGTCCAGTCCGTTCTGGGCGGGCGAGCGCACAGGCTACGCCTCGAATCGTGCCCTCGTCTTCCAGCAGCTGCCGACCGCAGGTCTCCCCTGGCAGCTGGAGTCCTGGGGGGACTTCGAGAGCTACCTCGACGACATGGTCCGCACCGGGGTGATGGCGGATGCCAGCGAAGTGCGCTGGGACATCCGACCGGCGCCCAAGTGGGGCACCGTCGAGATCCGCGCCTGCGATGGGATGTCGACCCTCCCGGAGCTGGCCGCGGTCGCCTCTCTCGCGCAGACGCTCGTCGAGCACTTCTCGCGGTTGCTCGACGAGGGGCGAGAGCTGCCCGGCATCCCGCCCTGGTACGCCCGCGAGAACAAGTGGCGCGCAGCCCGGTACGGCCTCGATGCGCGAGTGATCGTCGATCGTGAGGGCACGCAGCGCCCCGTCGTCGATCACCTGCGCGAGACCATGGAGGACCTCGCCGACATCGCTCTCGAGCTGAAGTGCGCGAAGGAGTTCGCGAGTCTCGAGACGATCCTGGCCACGGGCGGCAGCTCAGCGCGCCAGATCGCGGTGGCACAGGCCGCCGACGGCGATCTGCGCGAGGTCGTCCGGCACCTCATTCGCGAGTTCCGCGGAGGCCCTACCCTGCGCGAGCATCTCGCGGCCCTGCGCGTCTAGGGAGCGAACCTCGGCGCTCGTTCATAGGTGGACACTCCTAGGATCGCGTCATGACCTTCGGACGCCGGATCAGGGTGGCCGCGCTGACAGCCCTCTCCGCGGGCGTCCTCGCGACGCTCGTCGGCTGCGCATCCGGTCTTCCTCAGCCCGCAGCCGCCCCCACGTTCGCCGCGCCCATCCTCGAGGCCAGTCCCTCGCCCTCGTCGACCTCCTCGACGCCGCTGCGCGTGGTGACCCTCGGAGACTCCCTCATGTCGGGCTTCGGCTTGGAGCCGCAGCAGGCCTGGCCGACGCTTCTCGCCGGGCGAGCTCATGTCTGGCTCACGAACCTGGCCTGCCCGGGCATGGGCTTCGTCGTCCAGGGCGATTGCGGCACGACCTATGCCGGCCTCATGCCCGCGGTCGTCGCCCTTCAGCCCCAGCTGCTCATCGTCGAGTCCTCGAGCAACGACTTCTGGGAAGACGAAGACGAGATCCGCACGGACACCGCCGACACCGTGGACCAGTTGCGCGCCGCCGCTCCCGATGCGCGCATCGTCGGCCTCAGCACCATCTGGAACGATGACCCCGAGGTCCCCGGCGACACGAAAGTCACCTCCGACGCCCTCAAGGACGCCGTCGACAAGGTGGGGGGAACCTTCATCGATGTCGGCCAGCCTCTCGCCGGTCACCCCGAGTGGATGCAGGAGGACGACGTCCACCCCACCCCGCGGGGCCAGCGTGCGATCGAGCAGACCGTCATGTCGGCCTTGCAGGACGCAGACGTCCTGCCCTGACGCAGATGCCGGGCCGACCCCGGCGACACGGGTCAGCCGCGACCGAGCATCTTCTGGAGCTCGGCGAGGTCGGCCTCGCTCGGAGCCGCCTGACCGCCCAGTCCGAAGCCCGAGCCGGTGGCCGGGGCAGAGGCCGCGATGCCGGCGTTCTCGGCCGCGCGCTTGGCCGGGTTGCCCGAACGCGAGCCCTTGGCCTTCTGCTGCTTGCCGCGCTTCGACGAGGCGCCGGGCTTTCCGCCGACGGGACCCATGCCGGGGATGTTGGGCACACCTCCGCGCGCGACCGTCTTCATCATCTTCGCCGCCTGCTCGAACCGCTGCACGAGCTGGTTGACGTCCGTGACCGTCATACCCGAACCGCGCGCGATGCGCAGACGCCGAGAGCCGTTCAGCATCTTGGGGTTCCGGCGCTCCGCGACCGTCATCGAGCGGATGATCGCCTCGGTACGGTCGATCTCGCGCTCGTCGAAGTTCTCGAGCTGTTGCTTCATGTTTCCCATGCCCGGGAGCATCCCGAGCATCTTCTTCATGGAGCCCATCTTCTTCATCTGCTGCATCTGCTCGAGGAAGTCCTCGAGGGTGAAGGTCTCTGTCGCGAGCTTCTCGGCGACCTTCATCGCCTCGGCCTCATCGAAGGCGGACTGCGCCTGCTCGATCAGGGTGAGGATGTCACCGAGGTCGAGGATGCGCGACGCCATGCGGTCGGGGTGGAAGGGCTCGACGTCGTCGAGACCCTCACCCGTGGACGCGAAGATGATGGGGCGGCCGGTCACCGAGGCCACCGAGAGCGCGGCACCGCCTCGGGCGTCACCGTCGAGCTTCGACAGCACCACGCCGGTGAAGTCCACGCCGTCCTGGAACGCCTTGGCCGTGTTCACGGCATCCTGACCGATCATGGCGTCGATGACGAACAGCACCTCGTCGGGCTGCGTCGCGGTGCGGATGTCGGAAGCCTGCTTCATCAGCTCGGCATCGACGCCGAGGCGGCCGGCGGTGTCGATGATGACGATGTCGTGCTGCTGACGCGTCGCGTAGGCGACGCCGTCGCGGGCGACCTTCACCGGGTCGCCGACGCCGTTGCCCGGCTCGGGCGCGTACACGGCGGCTCCGGCGCGCTCGGCGACGACCTGGAGCTGATTGACGGCGTTGGGGCGCTGGAGGTCGCACGCAACCAAGAGCGGGGTGTGGCCGTCCTTCTCGAGCATCTTGGCGAGCTTGCCCGCGAAAGTGGTCTTACCCGAGCCCTGGAGGCCGGCGAGCATGATGACGGTCGGCGGGTTCTTCGCGAACTGCAGACGACGCTGCTGGCCGCCCAGGATGCCGATGAGCTCATCGTTGACGATCTGCACGACCTGCTGTGCCGGGTTCAGCGCGCGATTGACCTCGTCGCCGAGGGCGCGCTCGCGGACGGCGGCGGTGAACTCCTTGACCACGGGCAGCGCGACGTCCGCGTCGAGAAGGGCTCGGCGGATCTCGCGCACCGTCCCGTCGACGTCGGCGGGCGTGAGCTGGCCCTTCTTCCGGAGATTGCGGAAGGTCTCTGTGAGCCGGTCGGAGAGGGTGCCGAAAGTCGCCATGATGAGTCGAGTTTACGCGGGGCAGGGCGCGTTCGCCGCCCGCCGTGCGCTCTCACGCCGCGGAGAGCGCTTCTGCGAGCGTCTCGGCGAGCGAGCGGCCCGCGGCCGTACGGTCCGCCCACGCCCACACCGCTGCCAGCACCGCCGCCGACAGCGCCCCCGCGCGCACCTGCGAGAGCAGAGGAGGGATGCCATCGCGCACGAGTCGCGCCGAGATCTCGCTCTGCAACCGGAACTGGCGGATAGCGCGTTCGCGATCGAGTTCGCTCGCGATGCCCATCGCCTCGGCATTGGTGATCGCCAGCGCCAGGGCATCGGGGGCGAGCTCGTCGCCGATCGCCGTGAGTGCCGCGGTCACGTCCACGCCGTCGTGGAGCAGAGCGGTCGCGCGGGCGGATTGCTCGTCGAACCCCGACCACAGGACATCGCTCTTCGCCGAGAAGTAGTTGAAGAAGCTCGAGCGGCTGACGCCCGCGCGCCGGGTGATCTCCGAGACGCTCGTGGCGTCGTACCCCTGCTCGAGGAACAGCTCGCAGGCCGCCTCCGAGAGCACTTCGCGCGACGATGCGCGCGGTCGTCCACTTCGAGGCTCGGCGGTCACGACCCCAGCCTAGGGGCGCACCCGCTGTGTATTGTTGGACCCAATCCAACATCGGAGCCATCGATGATCGACATTCACCACGTGGGCCTGGCCCCGCGCTACGTCCCCTACCTCAACGGCTGGGCGCACCAGCGTCGCATCCACGCCGATGTCGTTGCGGGAGCGCGTACCGACACCCTGCTGCTGCTCGAGCACGAGGCCGTCTACACGGCGGGCAAGCGCACCGAGGCGCACGAGCGTCCCGACGACGGCACGCCGGTCGTCGACGTCGATCGCGGGGGCAAGATCACCTGGCACGGCCCCGGGCAACTCGTGGGCTACCCGATCGTGCGTCTGCCCGAGCCCCTCGACGTCGTCGCGCACGTGCGCCGACTCGAGGCTCTGCTCATCACCGCCCTCGCCCCTCTCGGCGTCGACGGCTTCCGCGTCGAGGGCCGCAGCGGCGTCTGGGTTCGCCGCCCCCTCGGCATCGACAAGGTCGCGGCGATCGGTGTCCGCGTCGAAAAAGGAGTGACGATGCACGGCTTCGCCGTCAACTGCGACAACACCCTCGCCGGTTTCCGGCGCATCGTGCCATGCGGGATCACGGATGCCGGAGTGACCACCGTCAGCGAGGTGCTGGGGGCCGATGTCTCCCCCGCCGATCTCGTTCCGACGATCGAGCGCGTGTTCCGCGCCGAGTACGCGGCGGTGGCCGCATGAGCGCCTGCGGGACCGGGAACGCCGACGTCCCGGCATCCACCGCCCCGAACGGGCGGAAGCTCCTGCGCCTCGAGGTGCGCAACGCCGAGACGCCGATCGAACGCAAGCCGGAGTGGATCAAGACCAAGGCCAGGATGGGCCCGGAGTACACCGCACTGCAGAGCCTCGTGAAGACCGAGGAGCTGCACACGGTGTGCCAGGAGGCCGGCTGCCCCAACATCTTCGAATGCTGGGAGGACCGCGAGGCGACCTTCCTCATCGGTGGCTCGCAGTGCACCCGCCGGTGCGATTTCTGCCAGATCGACACCGGCAAACCCGCCGAATACGACCGCGACGAGCCGCGTCGGGTGGCGGAGAGCGTCACGCGCATGCAGCTGCGGTACGCGACCGTCACCGGCGTCGCTCGCGACGACCTGCCCGACGAGGGCGCGTGGTTGCACGCCGAGACGGTGCGCCGCATCCACGCCGAGAACCCGGGCACCGGGGTCGAGATCCTCGCGACGGACTTCTCGGGAAACCCCTCCCACCTCGACGAGGTCTTCTCGTCGCGTCCCGAGGTGTTCGCGCACAACGTCGAGACGGTCCCCCGCATCTTCAAGCGGATTCGCCCCGCCTTCCGCTACGAGCGCTCGCTCGGGGTGCTCACCGCTGCCCGAGACGCGGGGCTCATCACGAAGTCGAATCTCATCCTCGGCATGGGCGAGGAGCCGGAGGAGGTCGTCCAGGCCCTCGAAGACCTGCGCGCCGCGGGCACCGACATCATCACGATCACCCAGTACCTGCGCCCGACCCCGCGACACCTGCCGGTGCAGCGCTGGGTCAAACCGGCCGAGTTCGTCGAGTTCAAGGAAGAGGCCGAGCGCATCGGGTTCCTCGGTGTTCTCGCCGGTCCCCTCGTGCGCTCGTCGTACCGCGCCGGGCGCCTGTGGGCGCAGTCGATGGTGTCGAAGGGGCGGGAGATCCCGCCCCACCTCGGGCACCTGGCGAAAGACATCGCGGCAGCCGACGCCGGGTTCGCTCAGGCGGTCTGAGCTCTCACGCGGCTGCGTTGCCGGCGGGGGCCGCCGGCGATCGTCCCGCTCCGTGCCGACCTCGGACGAAGAAGCTCGGGATCAGTCGCCCCGAGCAGGCTGCCGACGGTATCGGCTGATCGGCGACACCAGCGGCATGCCCGATGCGGGATCGGCCACGACGACGGACTCGATCCCGAAGACCTCGCGCACGAGGTCGACGTCGACGATCCGTTCCGGTGCTCCCTCGCGCACGATCCGGCCGTCTCTCATCGCGATGAGGTGATCGGCGTAGCGACACGCGAGCGAGAGCTCGTGCAGCACCATGACGATGGTGACGCCCCGCTCGCGATTGAGCTCGGCGAGCAGGTCGAGCACCTCGATCTGGTGGCTCACGTCGAGGTACGTGGTCGGCTCGTCGAGCAGCAGAACGTCGGTCTGCTGCGCCAGCGCCATCGCTATCCACACGCGCTGCCGCTGCCCGCCCGACAACGAGTCGACCGACCGAGCGGCCAGATCCAGCACTCCGGTCGTCGCCATCGCCGCGTCGACGATCTCATCGTCTCCGCTCGCGCGCCGTCGCAACCAGCTCTGGTGGGGATACCGCCCCCGACCGACCAGGTCGGCCACCGTGACGCCCTCGGGCGCTATCGGCGACTGCGGCAGCAGACCGAGCCGTCGCGCGACCTCGGCAGTGGGCCGGGATCTGATGTCGGCGCCGTCGAGGAGAACCGCCCCCGCGGAGGGCGTGATCAGGCGCGCCATCGCCCGCAGCAGGGTGGACTTGCCGCAGGCGTTCGCGCCCACGATGACGGAGATGCGTCCCGGGGGGATCGCGAGAGTAAGGTCTTCGACCACGGGTCGCGCGTCGTAGGCGAGGAAGACGCCCTCGGCACGCAGGTCGACGGGGTCGTCGTTCATGTGAGTCCTCCCGGACGGGTTCGGGTTCCTCGTGCCAGAAGCCACACGAGATACGGGGCGCCGACGATGCCGGTCACGACCCCGACGGGCAGGTCCACCCCCGGTATCGCGTACTGCCCCAGAAGGTCGGACGTGCTCACCAGCGCCGCTCCCACGGCCGCGGCGGCCCAGAGCGAGAGCGGGCCGGTGCCTCCGATCCGGCGCGCCAACTGGGGTGCCACGAGTGCGACGAATCCGATCGGGCCGGCAGCCGAAACGGCGACGGCGGCGAGGACCACCGCGGTGGCGAGGACGCCGACTCGGGTGCGTTCGACGCGGAAGCCCAGGGCGGTCGCGCTCGCGTCGTCGAGCTCGAGCGCCCGCAACCCGCGCCGCTGCAGCGTGAGCACCAGCGCCCCGATGAGAGCGATGACCCCGGTCGAGCCGACCACCGGCCACGCCGCTCCGCTGAGATTGCCGACCAGCCAGGTGTAGGCCACGCTGACGTCGCGGAGATCGGACAGCGTGAGCAGGTACCCCGTCACGGCCGATGCCAGCGCGGCCACACCCACGCCCACGAGCACCAGTCGCAGAGCGTGGATGCCGCGTCGCCAGGCCAGAGCGCCGATCAGGACTGCCGCCGCGATGCCGCCGATCACGACGAGCACGGTCAGGGTCACACCGCTCACGGAGAGCATCAGCACGGCGAACACCCCCACCGCACCGGCCGACGCGGTCACCCCCAGCACGTCGGGACTCGCCAGCGGATTGCGCAACACGACCTGGAAGACCGCACCGGCAAGGCCGAGCGCGGCGCCCACGATCACCGCCGCCGCGGCGCGGGGCATGCGCAATTCCCAGACCACATAGGTCGCGATGCGGCTGCCCGTGCCGGTGAGCGCACTCCACACCTCGGCCGGGGTGAGGGCCGCGGCCCCCAGAGACAACGCGACCGCCGACAGCGCGACCACCACGCCCACCGCGCCCGCGACCACCGCCAGGACGCGGCGCCGCTCGGCGCGTCGCAGGCGCGCCGTCACCGCGGTCACAGACCCACCGCCTTCATGCGACGCACGAGTGCGATGAACACGGGAGCACCGACCACCGCGACGATGACCCCGACCTGCACTTCACCCGGCCGAGCGACGACCCGCGCCACGACGTCGGCTGCGACGAGGAACGCCGCTCCCACCGGTGCGGAGTACGCGAGGATCCAGCGATAGTCGACCCCCACCAGCAGCCGGACGACATGCGGCACGACCAGCCCCACGAACGCGATGGGACCGGCGACAGCGGTCGCCCCGCCCGCGAGGGCCACGACGATGAGCCCGGCCACCAGCCGCGCGCGCCGGACGCGCACGCCCAGGCCCGCGGCGGTGTCGTCTCCGAGGGCGAACAGGTTCAACACCCGGCCGGACGCGAGCCCCGCCAGCAGCGCGACGCCCAGGACCGGCAGCACCGGGATCAGTACGTCGAGGCCGCGCCCCGCGAGTGCACCGACCTGCCAGAAGCGCAGCGCATCGAGCGCATCCTGTCGAACGAGGAGAACCGCCGAGACCAGGCCGGCCAGGGCGGCGCTGAGTGCGGCACCGGCGAGTGCCAGTTTGGCGGGTGTCGCCCCGTCGCGACCGCCGGAGGACACCGCCCACACGACCGCCGCGGCCAGCGCGCCGCCGATCCACGCGAACCACATGTACTGGGCCGAGCCGACGGCGCCGAACACGGTGATGGCGACCACCACCGCGAGGGCGGCACCCTGATTGATGCCCAGGATGCCGGGATCGGCCAACGGGTTGCGCGTCACCCCCTGGGCGATCGCGCCGGCGACGCCGAGGGCCGCCCCGACCAGCAGACCGACCACCGTGCGCGGAACGCGCTTGTCGACGATGGCGATGTGCTCGGCGTTGGCGGGGTCGTAGTGGGTCAACGCCGCCCAGACCGTCTCCGGCCGGATGTCGGCCGAGCCGACGGCGATACCGAGGCCGGTGACGAGGACGAGCGCGCCGATGACGATCCCGGTGGCGGCGAGACGGCGGCGCGCGAGGAGGACTCGCGCGGCGCCGTCTGCGAGGGCGACCTCAGCCGACACGCTCGGCGACGGCGGCCAGCTGCGGAACGTACTGGTCGAGCATCCACGGGATCGACAACGCCGTGGGAGCGCTCGAGGCCATCACGAACGATTCTCCGACGATGGGGGCGAACCGCCCCTCCTTCACCTGCGGCATGGCGGCGACGAGGGGGTCTGCGACGAAGGCGTCGGCGGCATCCTGTGTTCCGAAGTAGGCGACGAGCACGTCGGAGCTCAACGATCCGAGGTTTTCGAAGCTGACCTTGTAGAAGTAGCTCGACGCATCGGAAGCGGGCACGTTGGCCTCGACGCTGGGTGCGACGGCCATGCCGAGCTGCGTGAGCAGCTGCACGCGCGGGTCGTCGGCGCGGAAGACGTTGAACGTCTCGGGCTGGTTGTTCGCGCCGTAGACGAAGGTCTTGCCCTGCAGCGCGGGGTACTTCGCGGCCAGCGTCGTGATCTCGTCGTTCGTCCGAGCGATGAGCGCATCGGCCTCGTCGGACAGCCCCAGGGCCTGACCGATGATCTTCGTCTGGTCCTGCCAGGACGTGGCCCACGGCTTGTCGGGGTACGCCACCACGGGTGCGATCTTGCTGAGCTCGTCGAACTGCTCCTGGGTCAGTCCGGAGTAGGGGGCGAGGATCACGTCCGGCTTGGCCTGGACGAACTCCTCCACGTTCGGCGTGCCGTTGTCGCCGCCCGAGAGCAGCTGCGGGGTCTGACCGCCGAGCTCGTCGATGGCGTCCTTGTCCCAGGGGAGGATGCCGTCCACACCGCCATACGCGAACGCGGGCATGGCCACCGGCACCACGCCGAGCGCGAGCGCGGCATCCTGAGACGACCAGCCCCACGTGGCGACCCGTTCGGGCTTGGCGTCGATGACGGTCTGCCCGAGGGAGGAGTCGATGGTCACCGGGAACCCCGCGGCGGCCGGGGCGGCGGACTCCGGCGACGACGACGTCGTGCCCGCGCAGCCGGCCAGGGCGATCATGCCGGTGATGATGAGGGTGGCGGCTCCGATGAGACGGGTGCGACGGCGCGAGCGCACGGACATGGGACTCCTTCGAGGGTCGGGAAAACCTCGACAGCTTGAGGTTAGGACAGCCTCACCTTAGTGGAGTGGGGCGTGGTTCGCACGTCGGCACCCCTGACGGTGGCTCCCGCGGGGCTGCGGAGCTCAGACGGCCTCCGACCCGCTCGACGTCTCGCGCGCCGATCGCCCCCGGAGAACAGCGAACGACGCGGTCGCCTCAGGCCGGCCAGACATACGGGAGGTCGTCGCGTATGTCGCCGAAGCGCGGTACGTAGAACTCGGCGTCCTTGCGGATGAGGTTGGAGCGGTGGGCGAGGTGGAATGCCTCGTCCCCGATCCACGGCGGCAGGTCGAGATCGCCCTGTTCGAGGCCGTCCACCTCGGGCGCGAAGTCGCGGATCTTCTCGCGGACGGTGTCCGCGCGCCCCTGCGAGATCCACTCGTCGGTCATCACCAGACCGTACGAGACAAGGGCGGGAAGGTGACCGTCCCACATCTTGGCCGCGGGATGGTGGCGCCAGCCGTGGTCAGGAACCGTCAGCGCGCGCAGCAGTTGGAAGGTCTCGACCCGCTGCTTGCCGAGGCGCTTCGGATCGAGCACACGGGCGGAGTCGACGAACGAGGGATACGGCAGAAAGGTCTGCACGCGCTCAGTCGGCGCTCGTGACCGACTGGACGCTGCCGTCGGAGGCCAGGTTGACCAGAAGGACGTCGTCGGTCGCGTCGGGGTCGAGAGCGTACTCCAGCACCGCGAAGGGGTCTGCTCCCCCGTGCTCATCGGCGAGGATCGTCATGCTCATCAGCTGCAGCGCCTTGATGACGTCGATGTGCGTGTCACCCGAGACGTCCGTGAGCAGGTCCTCGAGCTCTTCGCCCAGGGTGGCCTGCTGCTGGAGGATGTACTCGGTCACCTCGCTGGTGCGCGAATCGAGTTCGTTGACCATGGCGTTCCGCGCGGCGAGGTCGATGGCCTCGAGCGACGAGACCATGGATGCCGCGACGTCGAGCGCCTCGGCCGACACGTCGTCCTGATCGGGGGCCGTCAGATCGACTGTGACGCTCTGATCGCCGAACTCGACGTTCTCGCTCCAGAAGATCGACCCGTCCGGGCCCGACTCGAGGAGTCCGAAGAAGTCGTGCTCGATGGCCATGACTCCATGTAAGCATTCCGCCCGGTGTTGGGGAAGACGACCCGCCCGGGTGGGTGTGTGCGGTATGGGTCAGTCGACGAGAGAAGCCGCGAACACGTGCGGGGTGAAACCCGTCAGGTCGTTGATGCCCTCGCCTTGGCCGAGGAGTTTGACCGGGATGCCGGTGCGCTCCTGCACCGCGAGAACGAAGCCGCCCTTTGCGGAACCGTCGAGCTTCGTCAGCACGAGGCCGGTGACCCCCGCGCTGTCGAGGAATGCCTGCGCCTGCATCAGCCCGTTCTGACCCGTGGTGGCATCCAGGACGAGGAGGACCTCGGCGATCGGCGCCTGCTTCTCGATGACGCGCTTGATCTTGCCGAGCTCGTCCATGAGCCCGCCCTTGGTATGAAGTCGACCCGCCGTGTCCACGAGCACGATCTCGGTACCGGTCTCTTTCGCGTGGGCGACGGTCTGGAAGGCCACGGATGCCGGATCCTGGCCCTCGTGCTGTGGGCGCACGATCGTCGCTCCCCCACGCTCGGCCCAGGTCGCGAGCTGGTCGACCGCCGCGGCCCGGAAGGTGTCGGCGGCCCCCACCGTGACGGTGCGACCGTAGCGCTGCAGGAACTTCGCGAACTTTCCGATGGTCGTGGTCTTGCCCACACCGTTCACACCGACGACGAGCACGACCGCCGGACGCTCGGTGAGGCGAAGGGTCGTGTCGAACTTGGCGAAGTGCTCCTCGAGGGTCTCTTTGAGCATGCGCTGCAGATCACGCGGGTCGGTCGTACGGAAGCGCTCGACCTTCTCGCGGAGCTCCTCGACCAGACGCTCGGTCACATCGGGACCGAAATCGGCCGTCAGCAGCGCCGTTTCGAGGTCGTCCCACGTGGTCTCGTCGATCGTGGGCTTGACGAACAGCCCGCGCAGCGCGCGGCCCAGCGACCAGGAGTTCTCAGCCATTGCTTCAGCTTACGGGGGCGGCTTCGTCGGAGGTCTTCGCGACGGGGTCCTGCGTCGCGCGCGCGATCGCGCGATCGCCGACTCTCTGACCCACGACCGCCGAGACCCCGTCCTGACGCATGGACACCCCGTAGAGCGCGTCGGCGATCTCCATGGTGCGCTTCTGGTGGGTGATGACGATGAGCTGGCTACTCGCGCGGAGCTTCTCGAAGACCCCGAGCAGACGACCCAGGTTGGCGTCGTCGAGCGCCGCCTCCACCTCGTCGAGGATGTAGAACGGGCTCGGGCGCGCCGTGAAGATCGAGGTGAGGAACGCCACCGCCGCGAGCGAGCGTTCTCCACCCGACAACAGCGAGAGGCGCTCGATCTTCTTGCCGACCGGACGCACCGCGACCTCGATGCCGGTGGTCAGCGGGTGCTCGGGATCGGTGAGAGAGATGCTGCCGGCCCCTCCCGGGAAGAGAATCGGGAAGATCTCCGTGAAGGCCGCACGCGTGTCTTCGAAGGCCGCGACGAAGATCGTCTGCATGCGCTCGTCGAGGTCGGCGATGATCGTCTGCAGATCGGCGCGCGTCTGCTGCAGGTCGGCGAGCTGCTCGGTGAGGAAGGCGTGGCGCTGCTCGAGCGCGGCGAATTCCTCCAGGGCCAGCGGGTTCACCCGGCCGAGCTGCGAGAGCTTGCGCTCGGCATCCTGGAGCCGGCGCTTCTGAGCGGCGCGATCGAAGGGCACGCCCTCCTCCGCGTTCTCGGTGGGGATGGGCTGGTCGGGGCCGTATTCCGAAACGAGAATGTGCTCGTCCAACGCGAGCTCGGACTGAGCACGCTCGAGAAGTCCGGTCACGTGGAGCTTCTTCTCGTGCATCTGCAGCTCGAGCCCGTGCACGCTTTCGGTGAGCCGTGCCAGACGCTCTCGCACGACGGACTCGTCGGCTCGAGCACGAGAGAGCTCCTCCGTGATCGCCGTGCGGGCGGACTCCGCGGCCGCCAGCTCCACCCGCGCCTGACTGACCGAGCGATCGACCGAGTCGAGCAGGGCCGGGAGGTGGCCCGCGACCTCCGCCGCGATCTCACGCTGCGCCCGGCGAAGCACAGCACGGCGTGCCGCCTCGGCGGCCGCGGTTCGCTCGCGCTCCCGCTGCTGCTCGAGCTGCACGATGCGAGCCTCACCGGCGCGGACGC
>JAKOMY010000099.1 GCA_022702225.1 Microbacteriaceae bacterium
GCCAGGAGCACCCCGCCCACGGCCGAGACGAAACCGAACAGCGCCGCGAGCAGCGGCACCGACAGCGGACCGGATGCCACCCGCATCGCCGCCGCGGCCGGAGTCACCAGCAGCGCCATGACGAGCAGGGCACCGATGATGTGCACGGCGACCGCCACGATGAGTCCCAGCAGCAGCATGAACGCGAGCGACACCGCCGTGGTCGGCACGCCGCGGGCCGCGGCCGACTGCGGGTCGAGCGAGTCGAAGCGCAACGGGCGCCAGATGAGCAGCAGGGCGACCAGCACCGCGACGCCGATCACGACGAGCCACCCCAGCTGCTCGCTCTGCACCGACACGATCTGGCCGGTGAGCAGGCTGAAGCGGGTGGCACTGCGTCCGTTGTAGAGCGACAGGCACAGGATGCCGACCCCGAGACCGAACGGCATGAGCACGCCGATGATCGAGTTGCGATCGCGCGCGCGGGCGCCCAGCACTCCGATGAGAGCCGCCGCGATGAGCGAGCCCACGATCGATCCCGAGACCACATCGACGCCGACGAGCAGGGCGACGGCGGCGCCGGCGAACGACAGCTCGCTGATGCCGTGCACGGCGAAGGCCATGTCGCGCTGCATGACGAAGACGCCGATGAGTCCGCCGACGAGGCCGAGCACGGCTCCCGCGTACACGGAGTTCTGCACGAGCTCGAGGATCGCGCCGTACTGGCTCACCCCGCCGAACAGGGCGTTGCCGACGTCGGACCAGTTCATGCGTCGTCCTCGTCGTGGTGATGGTGGTGGGCTTCGTCGGCATCCGGCGCTCCGACGACGATCAGTTGACCGCCCGCGCGCACGACGTAGACGGGGGCGCCGTAGAGGGCCGAGAGCGTCTCGGTCGTGAGCACCTCGTCGGGTGTGCCGAGGGTGAAGCGGCCGTTGGCGATGTAGAGGATGCGGTCCACGCGCGAGAGCACCGGGTTGATGTCATGCGTGACCAGCAGGACGGCCGCGTCCCGCTCGCGGCGGTGACGGTCGATGAGCCGGACGACGGCCTGTTGGTTGGCCAGGTCGAGACTCGTGAGCGGCTCGTCGCAGAGCAGCAGGGCGGGGTCGTCCGCGAGAGCCTGGCCCACGCGCAGGCGCTGCTGCTCCCCACCCGAGAGCAGGCCGACGGGTCGGTCTCCGAAGCCCGTGGCCCCGACAGCCTCGAGCAGGTCGTCGATGCGGGCGCGGTCCTTCTTGCGCGACAACGGCAGGCCGAGCCGGTGCCCGTCGACGCCGAGACCGATGATGTCGCGGCCGCGCAGGGGTGTCTCACGCGGCAGCGGACGCTGCTGCGGGATGTAGCCGATGCGGCGGTTGCCGGCCCGATGCACCGGAGCGCCGAGCGCCTCGATAGAACCGGAACTCAGGCGTTCGAGCCCCAGGATCGCGCGCAGCAGTGTCGTCTTGCCCGAGCCGCTGGGGCCGAGCACGGCGACGAGCTCGCCGGGCTCGACCTCGAGGTCGAGCCCGGCCCACAGCTCGCGACCACCCCTCTCGAGGGCGGCGCCGCGGATGCGCAGCGGTGCGGCGGCGCTCACGCCGCCAGCGCGTCGGACAACGCCGTGATGTTGCTCTGCATCCACGAGATGTAAGTCTGACCCTCGGGGAGCGTTTCCGTGAACTCGATCACGGGGATGTTCTTGGCCTTCGCCTCGTTCTGCACCTGCGTCACCTCGGCGCCACCGGTCTGCGGGTTGACGATCATGACGCCGATCTGGCCCGAGTCCAGCAGCTGCAGCGACTCGAGCAGGGTCGCGGGCGGGACGTCCTGGCCCTCTTCGACCGATTCGCTGAACTCGTTGGGCGTCGCGTTGTCGAGGCCCGCCGCCGTGGTCAAATACACGGGCACCGGCTCGGTCACGAAGATCTTCTTGCCGGCATCCTTCGCCTTGATCGCGTCGAGGGAGTCCTCGAGGCCGGCGATCTGCTGGGTGAAGGCCTCGGCGTTCGCGTTGAAGTCGGCCACGTGCTCGGGGGCGAGCGTTCCGAGCTGCTCGGCGATGGCCTCGGTGAGGTCCTCGACCGTGTGCGGGTCGTACCAGACGTGCTCGTTGAAGCCCTCGATGTGAGCGTGGCCGTCTTCGTCCGAGTGGCCATGATCGTCGGCACTCTCGCTGGGCGCCGGGCTCGCGTCGTCGGAGTGCTCTTTCGAGCCGGGGTAGTCGTGGTTGTACTCGACCGCGGTGAGCACCGGGGCCGTGGTGCCGCTGGCCTGGATGAGCGACTCCATGAAGGCGTCGTAGCCGGCGCCGTTCTCGATCACGAGGCCGGCGTTCTTGAGCGTCAGTTGGTCCTGCGCGCTCGCCTCGTACTCGTGCGGGTCCTGGCTGGGCGAGGTGATGATCGAGGCGACGTCGACGTAGTCTCCGCCGACCGCCTGAGCGATCGAGCCGTAGACGTCAGTGGATGCCACGACCTTGATCTTTGCGGACGAGTCCGACGACGCGGGGGAGGCGGTGCCTCCGGCGCAACCGGCGAGCGCGAGAACGGAAACGGCCCCGAAGATGACGGGGGCGAGGATGCGACGGGTCATACCGACACCGTAACGCTGCTGATAATCGTTCTCAAACTCAGGGC